>SEAL01000069.1 GCA_004145215.1 Chloroflexota bacterium
ATTAGTCAGTCATTCGGGGGCGCACTGGCGTGGACCGACGCGATCATATTGATAGGAACGATCTTTGCGCAGTTTTTGCTGGATAACAAAAAACTTGAAACTTGGATGATCTGGGCGATTGTTAACGTGTTTGCAATTTATACCTATGCATCGAGCGGACTGCCATTAGTAGCGTTCCAATATGTACTGTTCCTAGCGAATACAATCTATGGATATGTTGCATGGAATCGGAGCCGACGAAATGGCTAAATCATACGTACTAATGACCGCAATGCCACCAACAATCGGCCATTTGCAACTGATACAATTCGCTGATCTATTGGCGGATGAGGGTACGATGGTAATTGTCAGCACGCAGCCACACGAACCTATGGCGACGGAACGCGCGGCATCTATCCGGTCAGCGATCGTGCGAACTGGTATGAAAAACGTGACTGTTATCCATATGAGTCAAGCTATTGAGCAAAACCCGACCGCTCCTGGATTTTGGGAAACATGGCGTGACCTGATGCTTGAGTACGGAGTGACGACTGATGACTATATCGTCGCCAGCGAACCGTACGGCAAAAAGGTTGCAGAAATTACGGGTAGTACTTTTTACCCCTATGATATTGATCGCAGTATTACGAACGTCAAAGCGACGCCAATCCGTCAGGATCCGATCACTCACTTCGCAGATGTATTACCGGAATTTCAGCAGTATCTGCGAACAACCGTGACAATATTCGGTGCAGAATCAACAGGTAAAACGACACTGTCGCGGCAGCTGGCGGAACGCCTGAATGGCTGGTGGCTGTTCGAATATGCGCGACCATACCTGGAATATACGACTAATCAGATCACGACCGATTCAATGACGGCTATCTGGAAGGGTCAAGCTGCGCTGCAGCGTCAATCGGCCAATCTGTATGACCGACCGTTTGTCATCCAAGACACGGACCTATATTCGACTGTGGGCTATTGGCAATTCCCGCATTGGCAGTCGCAGTTGGGTATGTGTCCGGATGGGCTCGTTCAGGATGCGCAGTTGTTACGATCAGATCTGTATATTGTTACAAAGAGCAATATACCTTTTGAACCAGACCCGCTGCGCTATGGTGGCGATGTTCGTGAAGGCAGTGATGAGTATTGGATCGACATATGTGAGCGCTACCGCCTACCCTATGTCGTTTTAGGCGAAAGTGATCGTGTCGCTCGGCTGGATCAGGCGGTGAAAATGGCGACGGCTGTTGCGTTGAAAAAGACGCAAAAGATCGCCTATGATCGAAAGGGACTATAGTAGTCAAAATGCCTATGGATACGTTGTAAAAAAATACAAAATCTGGTATACTATGGTAAATGATATCACTTCAAAATTTTGGTTGGAACGACTATTTTGCGCAGCAGTGGCAGGATGTACAAGTAGCTGGCGTACCTGCACGGGTTGTTGCTGATTTTGGCACATCTGTTCGCTTAGTAACCCCAGAAGTTGTCACGGCCGAACTGTCTGGCAAACTTGCACATTATACTAACCGCGAACATGCGCCAAAAGTTGGCGACTGGGTGGATGTAACAATCACCGATAACGGAAATGCTGTCGTAACGCAGACATTGCCGCGTCGTGGTGAAATTGCACGAAATGTTGCTGGAAAACGAACGCGAAAACAGATTATCGCAGCAAACGTCGATATCGCATTTGTGATTCTGGCGATGGATGATGATTTCAGTATCGAGCGTTTGCAGCGATTTTTGTATCAACTATCGGTCAATCATGTTGAACCAGTCATCGTACTAAACAAGGCTGACAAAACTGATGATGTCGATTCTTTTATTCAACAGATTAAATCATTACAGTTGCCAATTATTGTCACGAACGGCCTGACCGGTGATGGTGTTCAGGATATTATTGATCACATTCGACCGGCCGCGACAGCTATTTTACTGGGTTCTTCCGGTGTTGGTAAATCAACACTGACGAATAAGCTGCTCGGCCGTGAGGCGCAGGCGACACAAGAAGTTCGTGAGTCGGATTCGAGTGGTCGCCATACAACCGTTCACCGCGAATTATTTATGCTGCCAAACGGCGGCATGCTGATCGATTCTCCGGGTATTCGCGAACTGCAATTATGGGGCACCGAACAAGAACTAGATGAAAAGTTCGATGACATATATCAGCTAATCGCACAGTGTAAATTCGCTTCGTGCAAACATCGTACGGACGAAGGATGCGCGGTTCGTGCTGCGCTCAATAACGAAACGCTCGATGAAGGCCATTTTGAACGCTATAAAAAAATGAAAAAAGAACTAGTAACGTTAAAAAAGCGTAACGATGCGAATGAAAAATATAAAAATAAACGGTCAAAAAAGAAGCTTGCGCGTAGTGCAAAAGACGTTATTCGTAGCGAGCGCGACTCTAATCGAATCAGGGTCTGATGCGACAAGCGAACTTTTAAAGGAGCGTATAGTTACGGTCATCGTGTCGATGGTCGTCCTTGCGCTTGCAGTGTTGACGATCTATCTTTTCCGAAAACGGACATCACTTGCAATATCTACGTTCATTATCATGACGATGGCATCATATATTTTGTCAGATTTACTGAATATGCCGATAGATGTGTCGTCAGTTTTCGATGTCCTGCTATTCCTTGTCTTTGCAATTATTGATATCTCGGCGGTGATGTATTTGTTGCGCAGCAAAGACGTTGGCAAGTACCTAAAGTCTGAATAGCCGACTACTCTTCCCTGACTGTCCCAATGCTCGAAAATATTTCGTTGACACTCAACCGCGCTTTGTTTAATCCGTCACCCGCATAGTAACTGTGATCAGGATTATCACCAATGACTCTTGGTAGCGCGGCCCACTCTTTCGATAGATTATGAGCAAATTCTTCGCGGGATATTTTTTGATCGACGTAGTCTCGCAAACCTCGACGCTCGAGTAATGCTGTCGCCAAAGTATCTTGTAATTGCTGGTTGAAGGGTGTGTTTACGTCGATGTGTAGTTGGTCTACTAACCCGCGAAGTGTCGAATCAATGAACTGATATCTTCCAACGGCACTACTGGGACTTCCCTTTTGGACAAAATCTTGTTGCCAAGCAAGCACGTCATTTACAGGCATCTGCGTAAAGTCGATCTGCGTGTTGCGAGCATTCCCAAAATACGCGTTGTAATTATCATTGCTCTCGACCTTTGCGATGGTCGTTAATAGGTCGGCTCATCCGTTTCTGTATATATCCCACAACTTACTAGTATATCAGCCAATCAATTTCTGTTCATCTGTCTGCGGCGCACAATCAAAAAGATGACTATAAATCCATTTGCGATCCCTAGTGTTAACGGATAGAGTCCGGTAACGACAGTAAGGCTCTGCAATGCGAATAATGCGAGAAAGAATTTTAGGCTATTTAATCCAAACGTGGCCACTGCTTCTTCGTGAGGTTTGTAATACGATTTACGCAATGTTGGCAATAACCCTATGATGAATATCACGCAAGCGAGGGATACTGTTATCGTCGCGTCACTGTGTAGCAGCCATAATCCGACAATAGCCGCGGCAACTGTCAGGCACACCCAGTCGAGCACCGCCATACTCCGCTCTCCATAGCGAAGCGCTAATAGGAAAATGAAAATATTTGCAGCGGCCGCTACGCCAGTTACCCACGCGCCGGGACCAGCTTCGTTGATTGATTGCTGTATAAAAATAAAGGTATTCAGTGTGCCCCATATAAGCCATGTAATAGCATGGGGTGTTACTTTTTTGCGAAATATAGCACGAAAATAAATACTGTAGCTAGCGATTGCCAAGAAGACCGATGCTATTCCAATCCATGTGTTCATGATAAAAATACAGTCGCGCTGTAAACGTTAGTCGATATAGTCTTCTCTGCAGGAGTATTCATTGAAAGTACGTTTTCGTTTATTTAGAAAATAATAATGTCTCGTATAGGTCATCGCCCTGAGAATCGGGGCGTGCGTACACGGCCATTCGCATGACAGTCGGGGTGAGTTTCAGTGCGACGTATTCCCCAGCGTACAGTTTTTCAGCAGGTGGCAGTTCTCTTTTACTGATCTGCGCCGATTTTTGGAACATAGTACGTATGATGTCTCGCCTAGTATCTTCGTCTTGAACGATTTTTACTGTACCAGAAATCTGCATAGATAGTTGCGCTACTTCGTCGTAGATTACAAATGCTACGTTTTTATTTTCTTCGATATTTTTGTACTTCTGTGTTTCTGACTTTGTTGCAAAACATATAGTTAGATCATCAGTAAATCCATAGTACACGACCGACGCGTACGGATTCCCGGCAATATCCGACGTTGCAAGTGTGCCGCTATGGTGTGTTTTCATGAAATCGACAATGAGTTCTTTTGTTTCTGGTGTAGTACTCGATTCAACGGTCATAGACGCCTCCAATTAGCTTGCTTGTTGGTGTCAGTATAGACGAGTCTGCATCTCTATCCTAATCTCGTTTTGTATATGCAATGTGTGAACTTATACGGTGCTATTTTATTGCATATATAACAATAAAGTTCTATAATATTAAAGACGCAGATTCGCTATATAGCTGAGTCATGGAAATGCGTTACGGATTTTTAGTTCATACGACACACTAACCTTTGCCATGTTTATTAGACACAGGTTAGTGTGTCGTATGTGGCATACTCTGCGCTCCACAGCCTGGAGCGTACCCGCTAGGGGTTGGTATGAGTCTAGAAGCACGCGATAAAGTGGAGGCACTCGAACTACTGCGAGGAGGAATCCTCAGTACCGATGTCAAGGAAGGTACAAGGGGTCTAGTACTGTCCGTTAATGTGTTCGGTACTAAAGCAGATGTCAGTTTCGAGAAGGGTGGTGTTGGTTGGCCGGCGAAAATCGTCAAAGATGTCGACATTCGTAAGCTGAAAAAACTCTAGATCACTCGATTACCCGAAAGGGCTGGTAGATGTTCAGATTCGAAAAATCGCCACTGCAAGTTATCGATATCCGCGAGCTGCACGATAACTCCATGATAGTACTGCGAGTGACAGCCGGCAACGTTACCTATCTAGTTGAATTGACCAAGGGGTGCTTTGTCATTGAAACCGACTGCAGTCAATTAAAGCAGCGGTTCAAGGTTGCAAAAGGCAGTGTTCGGTTCGTGGCGCCCAATTGTTTAAAGGTTATCCAGGTCGGAGAGCCATGGGAATTGGCCTACCGCGTCGAAGATCTAACGACAGAAATCGTCAGAGACCTTTCGTTCGTGATGGCAAACCCAGATAGATTCCGCCCAAAGCCCCGGCGCACGCTGTAATCGATCCGTCGAATGCGCCCATGTCACCAATTGCTGATTGCAGCTGGTGACATGGGCGCTCTACTTTTACTAATATGGCGTAGCTGTAATCAAGTTCACCAAAAAATCACGAATAATTATTTATACTATTTTTATGTTGAGATCCTCCCCTATTGGAAATTCGCCACGCCGGACGATGCAGTTAAGTCTGCCGAAAAGATATACGGCATGTTTGAACAATATGGACGTGAAAATGATTTTGTCGGCATGGATATGGCGCGCAAGTTTTTGCAAATGGGGTTCACTCGATCGAGGCGATATGCCAATCACGCATCGGGTACCAAATACGACGCAGACAAAAATGTTACAACTCAGGAAAAAGATTGGAAAACATCGGAGAAGGTTGAATCGGCAAAGATATTTTATGAATATTACGTCAAAGCCAAAGATGACCGTTACTACCAGGATTTAAAACAACAGCACAAGGGCAAGCTGTCTAAAGGCAAATAACTATTTTAATAGTTGCAATACGCATTGCTCCTCTATTGTCATATATTTTTTCGGTCGCATTGTCGTCATTGCTTGTTGTACCTTATTGATCGTATCTGGGCTATCGATTGACGTGAATACACGAGGGTCAATATAAGAACTGCGCGCAACTGCGGGTGTATTGCCCAATCTTTTAGCAACCTCTTTTACGACAGCCGTTACTCGTTTTTTGCGTGCAGTCTTCGTTTCATTGTTATCAATTTCCGCAGCGAGGATAGCGGACGTAGCCAATAGTGTCCCTCCCCAGGTCCGAAAATCTTTTGCACTATAGTCGTCACCCGCGTACTTTTTAATATATTCGTTCACGTCATCGCTATGGACGTCCCGCACTTCCCCATTTTGATCTACATATCGAAATATTTCGTACCCAGGTAACTCGTCAAGTTGCTTCACAATGCGTGCAATTTGAGGGTCGGTAATTTTCTTTATATGGTGCTGGCCGCTTTTGCCAGTAAAATCAAACGTATGCGCTCAATCTGCCGCGGGTCGGTAATCTTTTCGTCATTATGAAAATAAGTAAACGATTTGCCAGACTTTTTTCGTGTAATCATGGAAATACTATATGACAGGCGCCGTAGTGTGTATGTGAAGAATTATACAATCCAAATTCCCATAGTCCGCACTTTACGAGTTGTGACCTCGTAATCAACCGCATTATTTCATAGTATCTTTACGGTAACTAGCCAACAATAGCCCAGATATGATACAATAATCGAGCTAATGGGCTGTCGCCAAGTGGTAAGGCATCGGTTTTTGGTGCCGACATTCGGGGGTTCGAATCCCTCCAGCCCAGCCATAGAAAAAGCTTTAGGTCTTCTGATCTAGAGCTTTTTCTAATGTTGTAGTGAATCGGGATTCGAACGGGAGTGCCAGTGACACTCCCCGGTACCCTTGCTTTCTAGTTGCCTGCGGCAATTAGAAAGTTGGAGCGAAGCGACAAGGCGAATCCCTCCAGCCCAGCTATAGAAAAGCCCAAATATGCTTATTTCTTTTTACTTGCATCGTAGTGTAGAACGGCATGAGTTCGTTTCGTCGGATGTCTATCAAGTCCATGTGGTGCGTAATCTCCGTCCTTTAGGATGCGGATATTGCCGCTTCCGAATACCTGCAGCATGGCGTTAAGGCATTCCTTTGAAAAAATATAGGCGTACACATCATGGCTGCCAATTTGTTCGGCGCTAAATTTAGCAGAACGAAGTAATTGTTTACCGATCCCTTTATTGCGAGCATGACTTTGAACGTATAGATCATCAATGCAAAACGAGTCGCTTTCAACGTCGTAGTTGCAGTCGAGGTTACCCTCGTCGCATACGTAATCAAAACTAAGGCTGTGTCTTTTGCTTGGCCAGTCTTCGTCTGGGCTATGTATGCTCACCCTGGTTTCTACTGGAAGCGTATTCATGTTTATATTATAAAATTTTATTTAAATAATTCAATGATTTGATGACTAAAAACGACCCAGCGTCGGGTCGAAATAACAGGCTAGAAACTAAACAAAACACACCAAATATTGACAACATGCTTATGCTGCGATACTATAGTATTTGTGTTTTTTGGATCTTGTGCATTTAGCCAACCAAACGCACACTACCCTACGTCTAATTTAACCAGAAAAGACATAGGTTTAATAGGAGGAAATACATGAAATTTAAAGTAATTTTTACCACTGTTGCCGTTGCGGGCGCAGTTGCACTATTCGGAGGGTCGTCGGCGCACGCTCAAGCCCAACCTACTCCCAAACCAGAAACTGCGCAGCCTGTCATGGTGACAGTGAAGCCGGGTGATTATTTGGCAAAAATCGCCGAAGAAAATGAAACGACATACGTTCGTATTTTTGACGCGAACGAGCAAGTTCAAAACCCGGACATCATCAACCCAGGTCAGGAGCTACGCATTCCCGCTGCTGACGAACAACTCGCTTCACGCGTTGCAGCTGCGCCGGCACCTGTCGCAGTAGCAACCCAGTCGTACCAACCACAGGCCTACTCTGCGCCAGCATCCGCACCTGCTGCACCTGTCGCTGGTGGCAGTGTCTGGGATCAATTGGCGCAATGTGAAGCCGGCGGAGTTACTAATTTGATCAATTGAATAACGCCGTACTATACGGCGTTATTTTGTTTTATCATTTTACGTACTACTAACTTTAAGACTATGCGACCGTGCGTACTGTCTAGGGCCGGATGATTGTTTTGTATGCCAGCGATTAATAGCTCAATCGCTATTTTTTTGTCCACGTCGTTCAGTGCGCTCTTGTGGAGGTCTTGTATTTTTTCGCTCATAATATCATCCGACAATAATTCATGTGTAGCGATGCTGAGGAAATGATAACGTTCCTGTTTGGATCGCGATTCAGCAAGCGTTCTCACTTCTGCTGTTGGACGATCTCGACCGTGTAAGTCCCGTAACTGATTAACGATTTTCATGCCGGCTATGATTTTTGACGACTGCGATTGCCAGTCTGCTGGGTTGTTACTTTCATCGAGTAGGTCAATATCAAGATTTCCATTATTATCGACGCTGTAGGAATAATTATCGACGAGGGTATTACTGCCGAGTGGACGTATATACATATCAAAGTAAAATGTTGATTTCTGTGGAGCAGTGGACACCGTAAGGGTTACGTGCTGGTCATCTTTTGGATGGACCCAACTATATTGGCTCATTTCGGTGTCTGTATCATTAAAAATAATCTCTGGTTCTAGAAAATTACCAGCAATAACTCGTCGAGATAAATCAGCTATTTCACTGGCGCTATAGCCAGGTTCGCGCTGGAATTCTGGAATGTCAGCTGATGACCGTTTCATGAGTATATTAAGGCATGAGTGGAGCATAGAGTCAACTAATCTACAAAGAATTACTTTTTTAGAGTATACTTATCAGATATGATTGAACGCTTTGCACTCTACGAAATAGATAAACTCCGTGATGCGTACGTGCTACCTAGGGGTGTTCCAGCTGGTGTTAAAAAGAATTACAACACCAGCCCAACACAGCAAGCTCCTGTCGTGCTGATTCGTGATGGCAAACGAGTAGTAGAACGCATGGACTGGGGATTTGTCCCGGATGGTGCAAAAGACACGAATTCCGTGTTTCGATATAAAACATTTACTGCAAAGGCTGAAGGGATTTTCAGCAAGCCAAAATGGCAAACTGCCATCCGAAACACTCGCTGTATCGTGCCAGTGAATGGCTATTTTGAATGGGTGCAGTTGCCCGAAGGTAAACGACCGTTTTTTGTTCACAAAAAAAACACCAAATCAAAAAGATTTCGACAGACACATGGTGACAAGCGATTTGAAAAACATCAAATTAAACGACCCCCGTGTTTTAGCTGCGGTATAGTAATCGTAGTAATGCGTCCGTAATATAAGTCACTGACATAATTGTCCCAACAGATAATACTCGATAGAGTAAAGCTGTAATCGGAGGCAAAAAATGAAAGCATTAATCTACAACGGTCCGAATGATGTAAGTGTGCAGGATGTTCCTGATGCAAAAATTGAAAAGTCTACGGATGTTCTAGTAAAAGTGACGGCGACGAACATCTGTGGATCCGACCTGCATATGTACGAAGGTCGAACCGACATGGAGACTGGCCGAGTATTGGGCCACGAAAATATGGGTGAAGTAATTGAAGTTGGCGACGGAGTCCAAAAAGTGAAAGTTGGTGACATGGTCGTGTTGCCATTTAATATTGCCTGTGGTCATTGCAAAAACTGCGAAAAAGGCATGACGAGCTATTGCCTGACAATGCAACCTGAACCGGCAATGGCAGGTGCTGCCTATGGCTTTGCCGATATGGGCCCGTACGAAGGTGGCCAAGCGGAACTACTCCGCGTTCCGTACGGTGATTTTAATTGTCTGCGACTAGGAGATGATGCACGCGAAAAAGAAAATGATTACATTATGCTTGCCGATATCTTCCCTACTGGTTATCATGCGACCGAAATGGCTGATGTACAACCTGGTGATTCTGTCGTAGTGTATGGCGCCGGGCCAGTTGGGCTGATGGCAGCATACTCTGCGGTTATCCGTGGCGCTGGCAAAGTGATGATCGTCGATCGACGCGATGACCGTCTAAAATTAGCCGAATCAATCGGTGTTATAGCGATCGATGATTCTAAAGTTGATCCTGTTCAGGCGGTTCTGGATGAAACTATGGGGCTTGGTGCAGACAAAGGCTGTGAATGTGTAGGATACCAAGCGCATGATTCTGATGGTAAGGAAGATATGAATTTAGCATTAAACAATTTAATACAGTCCGTTCGATTCACAGGAAAGATCGGGATTGTCGGTGTGTATATTCCAGAGGATCCTGGTGCTCAGGACGAGCTATCGAAAAAAGGCAAAGCTGCCATTGATTTCGGATTATTATGGTTCAAAGGTATTTCACTAGGAACCGGACAGGCACCAGTCAAAAAGTACAATCGTATGCTACGTGACCTCATTGCTGCCGGAAAAGCAAAGCCATCATTCATCGTGTCGCATGTACTACCGCTATCTGAAGCAGCAGATGCATACAAGCATTTTGACAATCGCGATGACGGCTGGACAAAAGTTGTATTAAAACCGTAATGAATATACTATTAAAATAATATATTCATATCGTACATTCCGAGAGGGTGAGCAACATGGACGCTACAGCAACGAAATTACAAGCGGACGCCGTGCTTCAGTACCTGAGAAGGCACGTTCATCGCGTTTCCGACCGTACGTTTGCGTCGTATGTCGCTATCGGTGACATCGAGTCGGCTATAGGCTACGCGCAGAACCGTCAGCAGATGAGTCGACCACTTCGTGACGACATGTTGTTTGCGGCAATGATAATTAGAATAAAGTCGCTTGTCGCACAATAGACGGCTCGTGACGCAGTACTCGATAAACACCTTCTCTACTCGCCTCGTCATGCTTAACTTTTGGCATGACGAGGCGATTTCGCTTTTGTAATAAATATCTTACAAACTCACGCCGTGCCGTCTGTTATCATAATGCAATGACATTGCTATCTTTTTTCCGAAACAATCCAAAACTATTAGCTCGATTATCTGCTATATAAACGTAAAAGATACGGGGCACTGCTGGTTGCTGCCGGAGTTGGTGGCGCAGCGCTTATTAACTATTTAGCAAAGGTGACCTTTGAGCGGGCTCGACCAGACCTGTGGCAGCAGCTAATCACCGAAACAAGCTTTTCGTTCCCTAGTGGACATTCTGCCGGCAGTAGTGCGCTTGCGGTCTGTATCATTGCCTTACTGTGGCGCACGAAATGGCGCGTTCCAGCGCTCATCATCGCGCCCCTGTATATTGTATTGATAGGATTTTCTCGGATGTATTTGGGTGTGCATTATTTGACCGATGTTATTGCTGGATGGATCGTTGGTATTACTTGGGTGCTGGTCGTTGCGTCGATATTATATGCCCGCAGTAATCGCAAGCGCGCCGCAAA
>SEAL01000070.1 GCA_004145215.1 Chloroflexota bacterium
TGGACCTATATTTGCGTTGAAAGCGCGCTCGCCATTCCGTTACGGACGATTCGCGTTCAGCCGCTCGACATATCGATTGCAGAAATCATCAGTCCAATAGTGGCAATCGCCGTCTTTGTCGTACTACTGTACATTTACAAAAGGACCGCAAAAAAATGAAACGACAAAAACCGGCCGGTTTTACCATCGTCGAACTATTAATCGTTATTGTCGTGATCGGTATTTTAGCAGCAATCACAATTGTCGCATTCAACGGCATTCAGCAGCGAGCGCGCAATACGCAAGCTGTCAGTGGCGCAACCGCTTATCACAAAGCGATTTTGCAGTATGCATCGCTCAACAGCGCCTACCCAACAGAAGACGGATGCGTGGGTGCAGGCTACCCCAGTAATGTCTGCTGGAAAGCCGCTGGAAGTACGGCCGCATCTGTCAACAGCGCGCTTGATACGCAATTAAATCCCGTTCTTTCTTCGACCTCAAAGCCAGTTCTTGCGACAAGTCTGCTTGCGTTTTCTGTCGGTCCAACAAATTACGAACGCGGAGGTGCCCGTTGGATTCCATCAGAGCGACGACTCGTCTATTATCTACAGGGCGTATCGCAGCAATGCTCAATCAGCACCGCAACAGCCGCAAACGAAGGTGGTGTTGTAACACAGTGTAATATTATTTACCCTGTGTTGTGATTATTTTGCCTTTGGCTGCTTTTTGTTAATTTTTGACAGTGACCACGACAATGACTCACCCCTTGTAAATCCATGTAAGAATAATGTTACGACAACAAATGTCAGCGCACCTATTACCATTGGGACCGAAATATAAGGTGGTTCAGAAATCAGAACCATGAATAGATTAACGATATTATAGACAACCAGTCCTGCAAACACGAGTTCCAAAAACTGCGTCGAAAATCCGAGTCCCGGTGTACCCAGCATCCAGCCCACGCCTTCGTAAATCACGATACCAACAAAATACACTAGCAGTGCCGTCTCGACAACGTGATCGATCGCTCTCATCACTTTTGAATTACTAAAATGTGCTTGCTCTAATTTGCCACTGACAATCTGCTGTTTGATACGCTCTAACACTTCCACCAAAAAATACAGCACCAAACTACCAACAGCGACAATGACCAGTTCCAGTAGCAGCTGATTTGTAACATGCACAGATAGATTATCCAGCTGTTTAAATACATCACGCAACACGATCAGTGATATGATTTCAAATTCCCGATGGATAAAGCTGACGAATGATCCGCGCGTTCCCAACGTCAGCGCGAACAGCTCGTACACTAGCAGTACTGATATGGCCGGAGTAATCGCTGCAAACAAACTCGTGGGAACAAATCGTTCAGGAAGTGGTGTCGTGAAAAATGCATTTACCCCAAAACTTATCATCGACACAACAAAGACGACGAATGCTGACCACAGCAAATATTTTGTGATCTGTTTTTCGCGTGACAAAAAGAAGTTGAACATATGCCTAGAATAGCACATATTTTACTACTAAAATTGACTATTAATCAATAAAAATCTATTATATAAACATTCATCCCTCGTTTAGAAAGGTAGTATGATGCCCTTTTCATATGCAACCGAAGCAACTATGTCCGCAATTCTGCACGACTGCAGGTTCGGTGGCGGTATCTCTGCATCCGGCCAATCGGCAGGGTTCGGAGGCAACCTGTTCACTCGAGATACCTTGCGCGTCCTTCGAGACGTAATGGGTATTCCCGGCTACCAATCGTTCATTCGTGAAATGTTGGGTATCCTACCACAGTGGCAAGGCACCCGTGAAGACTCCGCGACCAACGAATTTCCCGATGCTTTGTCGCATCAAGTGTTTCGTTCGGTTGTCGGTGGTCGCTATCTACCCAGCCGTCAAGTCAATGACATGAGGGGCTACGCTCACGAGTGGAACATACCAATGACTTCATCAGCGAAGCAGCCGGCATGTGCATCTCGTACATCAGGCAAGCTATCGCGGAATCGCCAAACGATCTATACAGTGTCCCGAACACTAACCCACGTCAGACTAGTCCGTCTGGCGTGATGCGAGACGGTTCGGATGCATACGTTCGTTCAGATGGTTCGCCCATCGACTACGAACATGCTGCGTATATCGAAAACCAGGCGCTTGCGTATCACGCGCTCGACCTTGCAGCACATGTTGTGTTTCCAGACCACGCAAAAGCACCCGTCTGGCTGACCGATGCGCACAATTTGCGAGATGCCACCATCGAGCAATTCTGGATGCCACAGCACAGCTTTTTTGCAGCCGCAATCGACAGGTACGGGCAAGTTGACATGCTGTCGAGCGCAGTCTTCGAACTGCTTGATTCACCGTTTTTCCTAGGATTAAAGGAGGGCAACGAGCACGTCGAAAACCTCGTCAGATCTCTTTACGACGAAGACACCTTTATGACGCCGATTGGCGCACGAATGGTGTCACTGGAACAAGCCTACCTGGAAGGAGATAGCTACTACGCATATCAAGGATCGGGGGCGGTGTGGCCAGTCACAACTGGCATCATCGCCAATGGCTTACGCCGCTGGGGGCTTCATCGCCTGGCACACGATCTCGGTTATAGACGCATGGTGGGTGGTATCGAGAAATCAAATGAAGTGTCCGAGTTCACCAACGTCCACCGAATCAGCAAATCGCCCATGTACAGACCTGCTGAATCTGTCGCTGGCGATGATCCTAGCCGGATTATCTGCCCGTCAGACAAGGCTCAGCTAAATCAGGCATGGACAGCATCAGCGGCACTCCGACAGCTCAACCTTCAGGCGGAATACAACCACCCGCAGAGTAAGAGTATGCACTTGTCGCTGTTGGACGAAGGTATTCACGATGAAATATTGCGTGACAATCTTCCAACAGCGAGTGATTCGACCCAGAAGCCGTACCGCATAGTATGCGACTACCAGGAGGGGGCACAACTGAAGAAAGATCGAGCAGCGGACCTCAAAGGCAAGAAGTCGCGACCGAGGGAAATTTAGTACCCGACCGCGCACCAACCGCCGGCGTTCACACCCAACCAAGGGTGTGAACGCCGGCTTTTCTCTTTTCCGACGTACAAACTCGCTGCTAATAGGGGAGGTTTTTGCAGCCCGCATATTGACAATATTTTAGTATAGACAGTTCATCAGATCCGTCTTTAAGCACGCTCAATGGTTGGCATCCATTCATTTCGCTTCTTGATTCACGGGCTCGGCGTGCCTCTGGCACAAGCTCACTGTTCAGTTTTGTATCAATTGCCATAGAGTATTGACCGTCCCTGGTCCGAAGCTCAACCCCACTTGGATCCTTTACGCCAATCCACTGATGCTCGTTTTCGCCGTAATAGTAAGCAAAACTACTTAGCCGACAATCAGTTAACATTTTTTTCGCGTCATCCTTGGAAATTGCGCTATACTCTCTGTCCGCACGAGCTTGCTCCTCACTCTTTCTCTGAGCAGACTCTGCAGGAATATCCCACGTAAAAAGTTTCACCCATGGATAGATATAGCTAGTCAAAATATAAAACGAAGCAAGTATACCTATTACTCCCAAAATAACAACGCGCAACGATGGCCGATATTTGAATATATAAAAAGGAATATAGATGATATTAAAAGGTAGAATAAATACAGCCGTTAAAAAAACTGGTATGAGAAGGATTATAAACATAATATCCCCCATACCACCTGATGAAAAAATTAAAGAAAGCAAAAATACAACACCTCCACAGATGGATACTACAGCGTTAAGAGTAATTAGCCTCTTCATAGTCTTACCGAGCGGTCGCCTTGCATCATCTAGTCGACTAGGCACATATAGGTCCTGGTGATTCTTCATAGTTCACTTATATTTTCATAGGTATCAAGGTTTTACAAGCGTTCATCTGGTCAAGAACAGGCAAAAATTATCTAACTTCATTAGGATGCATTTATGTTTCATTGTACCGACAGATTATATAAATACCAAGATAAAACCTCCACTTTTGGTGGAGGCTTTATCTTGGTAGCAGCGACAAGAATTGAACTTGTGACCTCGAGCTTATGAGTCTCGCGCTCTAACCAACTGAGCTACGCTGCCATATCAATGATGTGTACTGTACTTATTACAGTGTATCAGAT
>SEAL01000015.1 GCA_004145215.1 Chloroflexota bacterium
TAAATGGGATCAAATATAAAACAAACACTAATTAGGAGATACATGAGTATGTATACACTCAAATCAATCGCTCGGCGGAGCGTGACTCTTGGTGCGGCCTTTGCTATCGTAGCATCGACGATCGTACCGGCAGCATCTGTTTTCGCTGACGAATTGAACCCACTAACTGAACGCTCGCTCTTGCTATCCAGCTCTGCGCCTGGATTCCAAGATACCGACGGTTCGGGTAATTCAACCGCAAACCCTAGTGCCGACCCAAACAATGGCACATACGCACCAGCTGGTTCGGGCCCTAACGGTAAAAAGACGGGTCAAACTTTTAGTTTTCGAGTTAGTAGTGACAGTACCGTAGCCGGAAATGAAGTTAAGGCGATGACTTTTCAATATTGCACAAAAGCAGCTGGACTATGTCGTTCACCAGGTAATAATGTTGGCGTACCCGATACGACAACAACTAGCGATTTAAATGTTAATTACACATCTCCTGTAGCTGGCACTGATTTTCAGGTATTTCAAGGTTCAACTGATGTTACAACCGGCTGGACGATGGAGTCTGTAAATAAAGAAGATCCTGGATTTGTTGGCGCTGCTCTGACAGGTAAGAAGAATTACATTACCCTCAAGAATACGACAGGAATCGATCCAGCTTTTAATGAGCAGCTTCGGATTGTATTCAAAGCGTCTGAGACTAATCACATCACTAACCCTGGAGCAGGCTCATTCTTTGTAAAGATTAATACTTACAAAAGCGACTCTGATGTAACTGCTGCCAATATTATTGATGGTGGCGTGACAGTTGCAAACGTAATGACTGATTCAATTCACATTACTACAAAGGTATTGGAAACAATGTCATTCTCTGTTGGTACCAAGAATCGCGATACGGTGATACTTGACCCGGATACACAGAACCCAAATAATATAACACATGGTACGTGTGATCCAATTTTGCAAGAAAATGGAAACCAGCTGCAACTTGGTGATACAGATGCAGAGTTCTCACTTGACACTCGACAAGCATACGATGCTAATTCATACTGGCGTCTATCATCCAACTCATCTGGCGGCGCTACTGTATACTACTCGGGTAATACCTTGGCTAATACTGTAGGTGATGAAATTGCAGAAATTGGTGAAACTAAAGAAGTTAACCAGGTTGGTACAGAGCAATTCGGTCTTGCCTTCGTTGATGCAGGCGATGACACTATTGACCCCGCTCTCACAACTCTTCAGCAGCAACCTAACTCACGTTATCGCCCTGTAAGTGCTTTCCCTTTCACGACATTGATTGATGATCCTGTTGTAAGTCCTATCCAGACAGCAAGCATCAATTACAATGAAGGCGAAGGAACGCTTGCAAGTGGATCAACGCCTGGAACTGCGAAGTTCGCATTCCAAAAATCAAGCTCAACTGTTCCAGTAGCTATTGCACAGCAGAACGAGCAGGTCATTAGCTGTTCAACTGCAAAGATGCGCTATGTAGCGAACATCGGTGCAGATACACCAGCTGGTGTCTACACAACCAAGATTAACTATCTTGCAGCTCCTCAGTACTAAGTCGAACGACTAAACTGAATATCGTATACTGCGATAGAGCAATAGCCGGCCTGAAAGGGCCGGTTATTTTGTGTTTGCCTACAGCTACGCATTAGATCTATTGTTTGGTACAATAACAGCATATGCAGCATAAGTTTTTTCGGTTCCATATCCACGTGTTTACGTGGCGATCTGTAGTGTCCGAAGATATTATTGCGCTGATACTAGCTTTGTTTATTTTTATAGTTCCAACATCTGCTGCGATGCGTTTTCAAGAACGAAGCTTGTATATAGATGATAGCCAGCCAGGGGCTACAGCGTCGTACACCCTGTCGTGGAGATATATGAGCCCACAGCCTGTAGGGTCAGTAGATATCTTGTTCTGTAATAATCCTATCCCGTACGAAGCTTGCGTAAAGCCTGCTGGCTTGGACGCATCCAATGCGGTACTTAGTGAACAATTAGGCGAGATTGGCTTTTCTATATTGTCCAAGTCGGCAAATCACATAGTCCTATCGCGCCCGCCGGGAATGATATCAGCCATCCCTGCTTCCTATAAGTTTGATAACATTATCAACCCAACTGGCTCGACAAGCGCGTTTGCCGTGCGCTTACGCAGTCACGCTTCACTAAACGGAACCGGGCCACAGATTGATTTCGGTTCAGTGCGAGGGCAAGTTACAAATGGCGTTGGACTGGAGACGCAAGTTCCTCCAATGCTAATATTCTGTGTAGCTGAAGAAGTTTCTGAAGGTTGTACACAAACAAGCGAGAGTAATTATACAGATATGGGCCAATTGAACGCTCGATCGACACTGCTAGCGCAGTCGCAGATGGCTGTTGGCACAAATGCGAGTGGCGGCTTTGTTATTACAGCTAACGGTAGTTCGATGGCGGCAGGTACAAATGTTATCGATTCGATACCCACGCCAACTCAAAGTATTCAGGGGGTGAATCAATTTGGGATTAACTTAGTCGCAAATAACACGCCGGTCGTTGGCAGTGACCCAGAAGGTGAATGGGCGAATGCAGCCGCCGAGATCGACTACAGTATCCCGAACCAGTATAAGTACGTTTCTGGTGATGTTATAGCGTATTCACCGAATGTCAGCTTGATGAAGAAATTTACCGTTAGCTACATAGTGAACTCTAGCCCGAATCTCCGTGCTGGTGTGTATACTACAACGATTAGTTACATAGCAAGCGGACGCTTTTAATGGTACAATACTGCTAATACTTATTTTAAAAAGTAAACACGTGAGGGAATAGACAAACATGAATCGCTTCAAAAGCATTGTTTTAGCCGCATTAGCGGTATTAGTTGGTGCCGCCGTAGTATTGCCCGCTCAGTCGGCGGCAGCTCAGTCTTCGGCATCGTTGAGTATTACACCGAAAAAAAATTACACCATAGAATCAGGTAAGTCTGCTAAGGACAAGTTAACAATTCGCAATTTAGACAATGAGAGGGCGTTAGAGATGACACTTCGTGTTGTTGACTTTACCTACACGGATGATGGCGGGACGCCAAAGTTGATGCTTGCGGAAGATGCACCTCAGACAACGTGGTCTGCAAAGCCGTTTCTGACGGTTCCTAAGTCTGTGAAAATTCCACCAAAGTCTAGCAAGACTCTTGACATGAGTGTTGCAATTCCAAAGAACCAAGGAGCGGGTAGTTTTTACAGTGCGATCGTTTACTCGTCTGGTACCTCAGATGGAGGCAATGTTGGGCTGAATGCATCAGGCGTCACGCTTGTGTTTGCTAATGTTCCTGGTGAGGTCAAGGAAGGTCTTAAGCTCGAGAAATTCGGCGCTTACGTTCCGAAGTCAAACGGTACTAAGTCGGACTACGCGTCATTTACGATGAAAGAGCCTTTAAACGTTGCATATACTCTAAAGAACGAAGGTAACGTTACGGCGGCGCCAGCAGGATCGATAACTGTTAAGGGTGTGTTTGGTCAGGAATATGAAATTACTGATGTAAACCCAAATGCATCTTTGGCGCTTATAGGTCAAACACGAACATTCACGAGCTGTATTAAAATAAAGTCACAGGACGTTGATTTTAACGGTGAAAGGTCAGAGGCAAAAACCTGTACATCTCCAGGTTTATGGCCAGGTTACTATAGCGCATCATTAAATATGTTCTACGGCCAGAATGGCAATAACACAAAAGAGATCATTGGTAATTCTTCCTTCTGGTATCTTCCAGCATGGTTCTTGGTTGTTCTACTGATTGTCATTGTTGCGATCGCACTCGGCATCTGGCGCCTGGTCGTTGTTATCCGCGGCGGATCACGTGGCAACAAGCGACTCCAGGTAATGGCGGATCATATTCGACTTCACCGCTTACTGTCAACGGTATTTGTCCAACAGGATTGTTGGTGCAAATTTTAAATAACGGCGTTATGGTGGGGTCGGTGATGTGTTCGAATGGCAGCTTTACGTTACAAGTCAGTCTATTTGCTGGTACCAACGAATTGAGCGCGTTGGTGTATGATGATCTGGATCAGGCTGGACCGGTTTCGAATATTGTGACGGTGACATATAACGATACGCGTTTCACTGCATTTGGATCACTCATCACATTGACCAGTTCGTATGGTCGGCGCTCTGCTGCTGCGGGCGGACCATTGTCATGGCCATTACAGTTATCTGGTTGCCGGCATTTTGGCTGGGGCGTAAAAGTCAGTTGGTGTCACTGCGCAATAAACTGATGAAAGACCGCGACAAATATCAGCAAAATTAGCGTATTTTAAATTACGCTTGACAAGCATAAGTACTATCGTGGTAAAATGATCACGTTACGAGTCAAAACAAATATTTACAATGAGACGTGAGGGAAAAGGGAAATGAAGTCTATTAGATTTAATCGTCAGGCTGGGTCTTTGGGCGTTGTCGCTGCAATGTTAGTTGCATTTATTGCACCGACGATTGCATTAGCTGCACAAGTTACGGAACGATCGATTGCACTCGGCAATTCATCTCGTTCGGCAACAAACGTGAGCTATCAAGTTAATTTCAAAGCAAGTGCTGGTGCAGCTACTGCAGGGGCATTTGTCGTTGATTTTTGCGCTAACAGTCCAGTCATCGGTCAGGCGTGTACGCCGCCGACAGGATTCACCGCTGCAGGCGCGACATCGACAACAAGCGGATTCACAGGCGTGACAGGTGGTGTCAATAAGGTTGTCGTTATCGGTGAAATCGATGCCGAAGAGGCTGTTTCTGTAACGTTGGATGGTATCAATAACCCAACAGTTACTGGTCCAATGTATGCACGAATCTTAACGTTCGAAACGTCAACACAGGCAAATGCGTATACGTCACAAGCGCCTGGCGCGGGCAAGATCGATGATGGTGGTGTCGCAATATCAATCACTGACACGGTTGGTGTATCCGGTACCGTGCAAGAAGCGCTAACATTCTGTGTCGCGCGCGCTACGATTACTGGTGTCTGCGCAAATGCATCAGCTAATCCCCCAACGGTAGCTATTGGTGAAGATTTGGGCAACAGTATTGTTGCACTGTCTGCGACGGCTGTTAGTACGGGTAATATCTATACGCAGCTATCGACAAACGCAGTCGGTGGTGCTGTCGTTAATCTAAAGAGTACCACGCCTTGTGGTGGCATGAAGCGTGTCAGTGCGGCGGGTTGTGATATCGCTCCTGCACTAAAGACTGGCTTGCTAGCTGGTGAAGCGAAGTTTGGTGTACTTGTAAATCAGGAAGCTGATACAACAAACCCTGCCGCTCCGGCTAACGGTGTTTTGCAGGCAAATACTGCATCAGGATATAACGATACGTCATATGTACTAAACTACCTTGCGAACAATTCAACAGGTATCACAAGTCCATTTGGTGATCCAATCTTGGATACGAACGGTGCTCCTGCGAACGGTAAAAATGCACGACTGACATTCGGTGCGAGCATCAGCAATAATACTCCAGCGGGTGCGTACGCATCAAACCTTAGCTTGATAGCAACGGGTAAATTCTAGATTATTAGAACAATCATTAAACAGCGCTCGGGACAATTCCGAGCGCTGTTTTTTATAGCAATAGGCAAACATAAGCGTATCTGGTATGATGGAGGGGAATTATATAAATGGGAAACATATTATGGTCTTGAATTGGCGTTTGAATCGAAACGTTCAACTAGCTATCGTCGCAGTATTTGCTGTATCGATATCGTTAGTTATGCTGCTGGCGACAAGTACTGGCGCAGTTGAAAACAAAAGTACGAATACACTAAAAGTATCGCCTGTTCGATCGGATGTGACGATCGAAGCAGGCACGAGTAAAAAAGTACAAACGACCGTCACTAACCTGACTAAATCTGACATCTCGGTTCGTCCGGTGCAGAACGACTTCGTTTCTGGTGACGAGAGCGGAACACCGTCATTGATTTTAGACGAAAACGACTTTGCACCAACACACAGTTTGAAGCGCTTCATGGCACCATTCGCTGAAACGGTAACCATCCCAGCGGGCAAGTCAAAGGTTGTTGAAGTGACGATCAATGTACCAAAAGATGCGCAGGCAGGCGGTTATTTCGGTGCAATCCGATTTGCACCGACTGATCCGAACGGTGGCGGGCAGGTTAACTTGAATGCAAGCGTGGCTTCGCTCATTCTATTGACAGTGCCTGGTGATGTTGTCGAGAAAATTAACCTGACAAACTTTGACGTACAGCAGGGCGGTAAATCAGGCAATAACTTTAGCAGTGCAAATGATCTGCAGGCGTCTGTCCGATTCGAAAACAAAGGTGGCGTCCAGATCGCACCTATCGGCAAAGTGTCGGTAAAGCAGGGTGATAAAGTTGTCTATGAAACCGACTTTAACAACAAAGACCAATTGGATATGATTCTACCTGATGGCGCTCGTCGTTGGAATATTCCACTAAAGAATATCGGTAGTTTTGGTAACTATACAGTGATGGCGACATTCACCTATGGTTCAAAAAACCAGACGCTTGAAGTGGAGCGATCATTCTGGGTAATTCCACAAGCGGTCATCATTGCGACTATTGTTGGAGTAATTGTTCTAATCGCGTTGATCATTGGCATTTGGCTATTCCTACGCGGATACAAAAAACGCGTACTGCGCCATCATGGCCACAAAAGCGGCGGCAGTTTCAAGATCAAATAAGCAGTCGGCTCGTAATATGTACTTTAAAAAGATCGGCTACTTGCCGTTCTTTTCTCTATGCATACAGCCCGGCCAACAACAGGGGCGACGTTTGCCGGCGGCAAGTTCTGTATGTGCGCGACCGATACGGCGACTGCGGGTCTCGATCAGTTTTGCAGATTCTACCCAGCATATCCATTCATTCCGAGCCAATACAGTGATGTTTTCCCATGCAGCCAGCGCTGCGTCGTCATCGCGTAGTGTTTTTTCTAGGTCGACGGGCAGTGTATGAACTGTTCCGCCCGATATTACCGTAGATCTCATAACTATATTATATCACGAAATAAATATTTAAGCAATAGCGTTGTCATGCTATATAACAACGGTGTACAAATTTGTTATGCTATATACAGACAATAAAGTAAGGAGCTATATGAAGCGATTACATGCACTTGGACAAAATAGATTACTCGCAATAGGATTCTGCTTGTTTTTTGCAGGAGTCTTGTGCGCGCGAATAGTCTTATTTGAAAACCAAACACTATCGCAGACTATTAGTCTGGTTCTGCTGATACTAGCGAGCATGTTTTTTGGCGCATCAATTTTTGCGGGCAAGAAAACCGATAAATCTAAAAAATAGTACGTACCCGAATTTTACTATACGATGGCTTTTTCATGTCGTAGCAGTGACTCTTTGATTGCAGGCCCGTACAAATAGCTACCAATAGAACCATCGCTTTTCAGCACACGATGGCATGGAACCAGCAAAATTAGTCGGCTGCGACCACAGATCGTTCCTGCGGCGCGAATGGCACTGGGGTTACCTGAAGCGGCCGCAAGGGCTTTATAGGATACTGTTTGGCCGTAAGGAATTGTACTCATGGCATTCCAGACGCTCTTTTGAAAGTCGGTACCGGCTTGCCGGTGTGGGATCCGCGACAGCGCAGCTTTATTGCCATCATAATAGTCGGTTATCAATTGCTGATACTGGTGTTGATTAACGTGTTCAATGGTATCAATTGATAGTGCAGAGTCAAATCGATGCAGTAGATTATCTGCGCTCCCAAACCCTGATGCACGCACAATATCATTTTGGTCAATAATCATGTGGAATTCACCGTCAGGTGTAATGGTTGTGGTGATTCGTAAAGTGTGCATATTGTACTTTTAGTATACCTATATTTTGTATTCACATCACTCTATCAGCCAAACCTCAATAGACCCGATTACGATAAGTACAGTGTCAAATCTCTGACACATAAAATTATCACAGTATATGAACGTATTTTTGAACAGAACTATCGACGGCGTGGTCGCGCTATTAACGGTAGCCAAAAATAGCCAGTGATATACATAGTGATAGCAAAAGGAGGAATGCATTTGAAACTACCGCAGAAAACATTACTTATTGGTGGCATCCTAGGTGCTGTTGGTGTCGGTGCGCTAACTGGAGGGAGCATGGTGTCGGCTCAGTCGAGCGATACGGCAAATGCCGGCATGGATCCGATGTCCAGTCTAGTCGGTAAAATAGCGTCAAAGTTCAATTTGAATAAAGCGGAAGTACAGGCGGTATTTGATGAACAAAAGACGACCATGGAAGCCGAACGCGAAACTGAACGCGCCGAAAAATTGCAGGCGTTAGTTGACGCGGGTACGATTACGGCGGCTCAGAAAAAAGCAATCGAAGCCAAAATGACGGCTATGAGAGCCGAGCGTGAGTCAGATAAGGATTCGTTCAAAGACTTAACGGACGAACAGCGCAAAACAAAGATGGAAGAAAATAAAAGCGATTTAGAGACGTGGGCTAAAGAGCAAGGAATCGATCTGACTAAATTGGACGGCATTCTAATGGGTGGCGGGCATGGTCGTGGCGGGCCTGGCGGACCTGAAAAACTACTACCGGGCAGTAGGTAGAAATGTAAATATCCCGGGCGTAATGCCCGGGATATTTTATTTCGTTAGTGTCTATGACTGAATTTCAAAAGCTGCAGTCGCTTTGTCGCCTAGCCATTCTTTCATCTGCAGCCATGGTCCGGGACCATAGCTAATACGGCTGGCGCCGAAACTAGCGAGTTGCTCTGGCGTTGGAATACCCATGCCGTCGATGAAGATGATGTTAACGGGGAGTGGCGATTCATCACATAGTCGCTTGATCAGCGCTGCATCTTTCATCAGCGGCAAAAAGAAACTGGTTGCTCCAGCTTCTGCATACGCACGAGCTCGCTCTAGGGCCTGGTCGAGCAATGCATCGTCATGCAAATCTGGGTCGGTGTCTTTGAACAAATCACTGCGCGCGTTAATTACCAGATCGACGCCGAACTCATTTGCAGCTTGGCGCGCTGCGCGTAAACGTTCAACTTGATCTTCGATAGAATAAAGGCTGTCGCCGCCAGAAATTTTGTCTTCGATGTTGACGCCAACGACACCTGTCTCGAGCGCCTTGGTGATTGAAGCCGCGACATCACTTGGCGTTTCACCATAGCCGGTTTCGAAATCGAGTGTGACTGGTAGGTCGGTAACAGCGACGGTGCGGTGAGCATTTTCGAGTACTAATTCAAGTGGGATATTCTCACCGTCTTCGTAGCCAAATGCTTCGGCTACCCCGTGACTGCCAAGGGCAATTGCTTTTGCGCCTTTGCCGGCAACGACCTGTGTTGAGCCCGGGTCCCATGTGTTAAAGAGAATAACTGGTGAGTGCTTTTGGTGTAATGCTGCAAAGATGCTAGCTTTTTCTTGTTGGGTGCTCATGGAATAGTGCTCACTTTCTGCGTGCTAGTTGGTTCTCATTAACTATAGCGACGCAACGATGGTTTGTCGGTGAGGATTTTCACAGCGACGATCACTATTGAAGGATCTCGTCGTGGTCGTATAATGGGATGTAGAATAAGCAAAATGAAAGGTAGATAATGGCAAAGCCTAAAGCAGCCCCAGAGCAAGAAATTGACGCCACAGAGAAAGATTGGGACGTAGCAACAATGCTAGCTGGTGCGGGCCTGATTATTGTTGGTGTCGTATTTTTGTTAGGGTCATTCGGTGTCGTTGATGTCCATCTAGGGAATATTTTGCAGCTGTGGCCGCTGGTAGTGATTGGTGCGGGTCTATCGGTATTAAAACTGACCGGTTTGTGGCGAAAACTGGTGACGGGTGTGTTTGTCGCCCTGACTTTGATACTGGTCGTTATTAGTCTGACACAGCAACACGGTGTGTTTGGGGATAGGCAGACGGACACGCGCGAAGCAACGTCGAATAGTACCGTCAATCGCCAGAACAATTCCGTTGATGCGTTAGCTCTGAACATTAACACAGCTGCTATGAAGGTGAATTTAGAGCGGCATACCGGCCGTCAGCTGGCGACTGCGAAACTAAGCGGTAGCGATCGTTTTCGTCTAGTACAGGATACGTCAGTATCGGGAACTACGCAGGAAACAACGTTACGCACCGAAGGTTCTGGTGTCGGTTGGTGGGGGCTGCGCGAAACTAATTTGGCTATTGCAGTGTCAGATGCAGTACCGCTACGACTGCGATTAGATTCAGGCGCAACATCGTTTGCAGGCGATATGAGCGAACTAAAGCTAACGGACTTTTTGATTAAAACTGGCGCCAGTGAGGTTGATGCAAAACTTGGCACTAAAGAGAATGTCGTAAAGGTAACGGTAGATGCTGGCGCGACTTCGGTGACGCTTCGCATTCCACGAGCGAGCGGGGTGCGCGTTGAACAGAATGGTGGACTAACTGGGACGGATCTAGAGGATGTTCCAAAGGTTGGCGATGATTTATACGAATCTGCTAACTATAGCCAGGCCGCAAAAAAAGTGATTATCATTTCTGACTCTGGCGCTTCTTCGATCAAGGTTGTCCGCTACTAATTTCAGTCTGTAACCAATCTCACAGACAGTTGGCTGCGCCCTTGTTAGGATAGGCACATAGGAGGAACTGCAGAATATGAGCGAAACACTACAAGGAAAAACAATTGCATTACTAGCGACAGATGGATTCGAAGATTCGGAACTAACGCAGCCACTCGAAGGTGTGCGTGCGGCTGGTGCGGCGGTTGTCGTCGTGTCGATCAAGGACGGAACGATAACAGGTAAAAACGGCACCGATATTGACGTTGACGATTTGGTTGATGACGTATCGGCAGAAGAATTTGACGGCTTGCTACTGCCAGGCGGGTTGGCAAATCCGGACGTAATGAGGACAAACAAGACCGCTATTGCATTCGTGCGAGCATTCTTTGATCAGCATAAACCGGTCGCAGCGATATGTCATGCGCCGTGGTTGTTGGTAGAGGCTGACGTTCTAGACGGACGAACGGTCACGTCATGGCCAAGCCTGCAGACGGATATCGTAAATGCAGGAGCAACTTGGGTTGACGAATCAGTTGTCGTCGACGAAGGATTAGTGACTAGTCGCAAGCCAGATGACCTAGATGACTTTGTCGCAAAAGCCATCGAAGAATTCGGCGAAGGCAAGCATAAAGAACAAACGGTCTAATGAGCGATCTATAGATTGGAAAAGGTGCTGTGATATCGCAGCACCTTTTTAGTTGGCGATTTTTTTATATGCTATACTAAATATAGTATTTAATAATAAGGACGATGATGGAATTAGGTGTTTATAGTTTTGGGGATGTGCAGCGGAAAAACGGCAAATTAGGTCCGACAAGTCAGGCAATTACCAATCTACTCGAAGCTATTCAACTAGCGGATAAAGTAGGCCTCGATTATTTTGGCGTCGGCGAACACCACACCGAGTATTTCCCGGCATCATCACCTGCTACTATCTTGGCCGCTGCCGCAGCGACAACAAAGCAGATTACATTAAGTAGTGCCGTATCAGTTCTGAGCACCGATGATCCTGTACGAATTTATCAGCAATTTTCGACGGCAAACATCATATCTGGCGGTCGCGTTGAAGTTATTGCTGGCCGCGGCTCATCAACAGAATCGTTCCCGTTATTTGGGTATGATTTGAAAGATTACGATGGATTGTATGCTGAAAAGTTAGATTTGCTATTGAAAATAAACAAGCTGGATAAAAACGAGCGGATTACGTGGGAGGGGCTGCATCGTGCGCCGCTACAAGATGCTATCGTTGTTCCGCAGTCAGAATCACCGCTGCCGATATGGCTGGCGACTGGCGGAAACCCCGAATCATCTATTCGTGCTGCGGCACTCGGTTTGCCAATTGCCTATGCTGTCATTGGTGGTCGAATATCTCGATTCGCACCATTGGTAGATTTGTACCATGCTGCAGGAAAACAATATGGCACCCCGGCTGAAAAGCAGCGCATTGCAATCGCTAGTCCAGGATATATTGCTGCAGATGCGCAGGACGCCAAAGATACTTTCTGGAAGGCCTGGGGCTGGACGATGGCAGAACTGGGCAAGGTTCGCGGGTTTGCCGCGCCTGACCGTGCGCATTTTGATGCCGAATCAAACCGTGATGGCGCCTTGTTTGCTGGTAGTCCTGAAGAAATTGCCGACCGTATTATCGAGCTGCATAAACGCATCGGCCATGCGCGTCACTTCTTCCAAATGGATGTCGGGCAATTGCCGCATGATAAATTTTTGCAATCGATTGAATTATTGGGCACGCAAGTAGCACCTCGCGTAAAGAAGGCGCTGAAAAAATGACGGACAAACTAAAAGTTGGCATCATAGGGTCTGGGCGGCTGGGAACTGCGCTGACGCGTTTACTGCTAGGTGCTGGATATGAAGTGCGAATCGCTAATTCTCGTGGCCCCGAATCATTAGAGCTATTGTTAAGCGTACTACTACCGGGTGCCATTGCGACGACTATCGACGAAGCGGTGAGTCGCAGCGACGTGATAATTTTGGCGCTTCCGGCCGGCAGTTACCGAACGCTTGATGAGGGATTGTTCGCTGGAAAAATTGTGGTTGATGCTATGAATTATTGGGCGCCAACCGAGGGTGTAATTACTGAATTTGCAGATCCGGCAATATCAACGAGCAGTGTTGTGCAGCAATATTTATCCGGAGCGAAAGTCGTCAAGACGCTTAATCATGTTGCCTATAACGAATTAGAAGAACACAGTTTGCCAGCGGGTGATTCGAGCCGACGAGCAGTTTTTGTAGCGAGCGATGACAGCGAAGCGAAGCGGCGGGTGTGTGTCATCGTCGACGCTATTGGGTTCGATAGTGTCGATATGGGGATGCTTTCTGATGGTGTAAAATTTCAACCAGATACGCCCCTGTTCAATACGCGACTAGGCATAGATGATGTCAAATCGACAGTTTCGATCGGTTCATCAGACAAACCACAAGCTTCTTTGCTATAGTGAAGGAAGTATATAGTGGTTAATGAACCGAAGGCGGCATATGAACATCGCAGGATTTTTTCGAAAAACTCAAATAAAGTTTGTGAAAAAGGAGCAGGAGAATGGTGATGTATATTCATTCTATTTTTCTTCAAAGCAGCCGCTCAGTCATATTGCCGGTCAGCACGCACTATTTATCTTTCCTGGACTAAAGGGGGTTCACATCTTTTCGTTGGCATCTGCGCCTGAAGAGGACTTGATTCGGATCAGTACGCATGTCCGTGAAGGCAGTGCCTACAAACAGCGCTTGATGCAGCTAAACTCGGGTGACACGATGACGCTAGTTGGTCCAGTCTTAGATTTTGTCTATCCTGACGATGCACATAACGTCGTCTTTTTGGCGCAGGGTATTGGCATCACGCCATTCCGTTCGCTGCTGGTTCATGCAAAATCAGCAGATCTATCAGTGATCACGACATTGATTCACGTTGATAGTAGCAACCATCTTTTTCAGTCAGAAACCAAAGAACTCGCACGCCGAGCTTTTTACCCTAATGACGCAGCTGAATTTACTGACATAGTAAAACGCTCGATTGACCATGACGCAATTTATTATTTGTCGGGTAGTCCACGTTTTGTGAAAGCGACGAAACAAACACTCGCCAGCCTCGGTGTTTCAAAAGCCACTATGAAGAGCGATAATTTTATTGGATACTAAGCAGTAGTAGCACGATCGTTATAACGAAACCTGTGAATAAATTCAGCCATATGAACCGGCGCCACCCAGCGTTTGCATTGCCAGATGATTCGTCGGTAATTTGTACATACGGCAGCGCATTTGCCGCATAGACTAGTCCAGCAACGCCTACAAGGATAGCTGGGAATCCCTGAAGCATGATGATCGCCGCTGCAATAGCGTAGAGCGCGACAACCAGACAAACGGTCGTTCGTGCACCAAATACCGTTGCGATTGACGCGAGTTTGCCCTGGCGGTCGGGGATGATGTCCTGTACTGCGCCGAATGCATGACTAGCGAGTCCCCATAAAAAGAACGCGGTAATGTAAGGAATGTATTCAGGTGACAATCCGGTGATTGATAATGCATAAACCATTGGTCCCACGAAATGAATACTGCTGGTGATCGAATCGAGTACCGGGATCTCTTTGAAGCGAAGTTTGGCGATTGAATAAGCAATAACAAAGAATAGCACGACCGCCAATACTGCAATCGAAATTGGACTACCGACGAATGTCAGATAGATGACGAACGGAATGTTTGAAATCGCTGCTGCCCACAAAATCGTAGGATGAAACGCTTTTTGTTCTCGAGCGCCTTCGATGCCGCCTTTCCGGGGATTGCGAATATCTGATTCGTAATCAAAGACATCATTCACTCCGTACATTAGCAAATTATAGGGAATGAGGAAGTAGCATGTAGCAACAAAGAATGTCAGGTCAAACGATCCACCGGAAATCAAATACGCTGCCGCAAAGGGATACGCGGTGTTTGGCCATGATATCGGACGAGATATCAGAAATAGTTTTTTAAGCGTGTTGATCATGGTTTTTCTCGTTTCTATTCCATAGGGCTGGAATAATAATTGCTGCTAAAATTGCGTAAAAGAAATCTTCAATAGGTGCTTTACCGATATATATTCCCAGGATCTTGTCTAGATCATAACCGACGATGCCGACGGCGATCAGTAACGAATCAAACACAGCTGTCATAATCATTAACGCACCGAACTATTGCCACTGCCAAGAACACGATATTCAGGATTAGATACGTGGCCATAATTTTGGAACTCCTCTATATAGCAGTAATGTTACGTAGCACAGTAGGAACAGGAAGAATAATTCTTCCAGCGGCAGTTCCGGGAGTAGCCGTAGGGGCAGCGTATACTGACTGCCACCGTGAAAGAAAATTCCCAGTCCAATTCCGAGTAGGTCCCAAACAATAAAAATACCGATACCTATACCTATTGTTTTGAGCGTACGGCGCCAATCGTACCAAAATGCCAATTTGTGACGCCAATCCAGTGTCGCTAGTCCCGAGAGTGAGATCGATAGACCGATCAGGTAATACCACTGTTCGATCATGACCGATCGCCGATCTGCTCGATTCGCTCGATTGCGCCGCCGCGTGTGTCGCCAGCGAGTCGTTTATAAATTAGCTCTGCGCCAATCAAGCACATTGGCAGCCCAATACCCGGTGTCGTTGCCGCACCGACGTAATAAAGGTTTTTTACTTTTTTACTTTTGTTTGGTGTTCTAAATAAAGCGCTTTGTGACAATACGTGCGATGGGCCGAGCGCCGTTGCCTGCCATGCATGGAATTTTGTGCGGAAATCATCTGGGCCAAACAGTTGGCGACTGATAATGCGGTCGGCGAAATCTGGTACGTTGGTCATTGCGCTAATTTGTTTGATGTATTGGTCGGCTAGATCGTCAATCGCTTCGGGCGGTACGTCAGCATCGGGCGGGAGCGGCACCAGAACAAAAATATTCTCGGTTCCTGTGGGCGCTACGCTGGGGTCGGTCTTGCTGGGATTGCAGATATAGATAGAGGCAGGATGCGGATTAGTTTTATCAATATAGATGTCTCTAAAATTTTGCTCCCAGCTATCAACAAATAATAGGTTGTGGTGATTAAAGCTGGGCAGTTCGCCGCGAATTCCCAAATACATTAGCAGTGCGCTTGGGCCAGATTGTTGTTTGCTCCAATATTTAGTCGGATACGACTGATCAGTCGGCTGGAGTAATTTAGTTTCCGTAAAGTGGAGGTCGGCATTTGAAATAACGATATCTGCAGCAATAACCGTACCGTCATCGAGTTCGATACCCGATGCAGTTCCGTTGACAGTAAGGATTTTTTTAACTGCCGCATCGAAGTGGTAGTCGACACCCAGTTCCCGGCTGATGCTCATCATTCGTTCAATGATCGTATACATGCCACCCTGGGGGTAGAAAACACCTTCCTTGAAATCGAGCGCACTCATCAGGCTATAGATGGCCGGAGCGGAAAACGGTGAAGTACCGAGGAACACCATTGGATATTCCAGGATCTGCTGCAAGCGTTTGTCGTGAACGAACGACGCAACGTAGCGGTCGATTGGCTGCAGAGCTCGGCGAAGTAAGGGCAGTGCTTTTTTAATAATATCGAATTTCATCAAATCTCGGAGGTCGCTAAAATTACTGTATAAAAAGTATTTTAGTGATAAACGATAGATGATATCGCCGTCGCTGACATAGCGCTGCAGCTGATTACCTGCGCCAGGTTCGATCGATTCAAACGTTTGCGCATCCGTCGCCAGGTCACTGGTAATCGTTACTGGGGGTTGCGATTCGAAAAACACACGATACGCAGGCGACAGGCGGATTAGATCTAGTTCTCTGTCGACATCTTTGCCTAGCAGTGAAAAATAATGTTCAAATACCTCGGGCATTAAATACCAGGATGGGCCTGTATCGAATCGGAATCCATCACGTTCAAGTAGGCCTGCGCGTCCTCCGGCACCATCATTCTTTTCATATACAGATACATTATAGCCAGCTTTTGCCAGTAACGATGCGGTCGCGATGCCACCAATCCCAGCGCCAATGATAACAACTTTTTTACTCACTATCGTCCAGCCTTTGTTTTTACAACCGTCCGTATCAGTAGCCATGTTTTACGAAGAGAACTCACGCGAACACGCGTCGTTTTTATCGTTTCAACCGGTGTATTCGAAAGGATATGTAATAGTTCGGTGTAATACACGTAACTCATTCGGACGGC
>SEAL01000071.1 GCA_004145215.1 Chloroflexota bacterium
GACATTGTCGCCAAAAACTTCAAAAAAGACCCGAGCGGACTATCGCTCCAGTCGATCGCCGTCGTCACAAGTGATAGCGATGATCAAATTGATCTGTCGCTCGCCAAATCAATTCCGCAGTCAATCGCCACTGCAAACGATATTCCAATTACTGCGACTGAATTACCGGCGGACTGGAACGTTGGCCATGACATCGTTGCACTTGCAAACAAAGAAGTTGCCGCTCGGCAAAATCAGCTATTTACGCTGTACTTGAACTCGTACGAGAGTAAACCAACCAACCTATAAGCTCGCTGGGTCAGGTAATAACAATCGACACAGCGTCGTGTTACTGTGGCGCTCTACAAAGCCCGATGCGTTCGGTGTAGACGTTGCCGCATTAAATGTACCGCCTGCCAGCCCGCTGCCCTGACACGGCTCAGCCCCCTTCAAGTAGTAAACAATACTCCAAGGATGTACTGCACTGTCGAGCGTCATAGTGCTGTAGTAAAAATACGAGGCGCCCGTCCTGCAGCCTGTGTACATAGGCAGACAGTCATTCGGAGGATTAGGCAATGCCGACTTCAAATAAGTTTGCAGTTCGGTATTAAAGTTCGCTGACACTCCCGTGTGCGCACAGCCACTCGGGTAGTTACTTGCTTCCCCCAGACATGCGCCTGTTGCCGTCGACGCCGGATAACGTCCATTTTCTGTAGCAAAGGCGATCAGCGACTTACGGTAACTGTTTGCCACACTCACCATGCGCGAATTTCTCGCTCGATCTTGTATGCCGTTGAATGCGACAATTGTTATCGCAGCTAATATCCCTATCACTACGATAACAATTAATAACTCAACAATGGTAAATCCTGTTTGTTTTTTCATATACTTTCCGAATAAAATATTTAACCTAAGCTTACTATAAACATAATAATTATCAAAATTAGCTTATAGGTAGCGTGTACTCCCGAACGGAATTTTTTCCTTGACGTTATGACCCGTTCCTAGCGTATCCGCGCTATGGATAACATGTTTTCCGTACCTATCATTGATTTCATCGACAGCATTCGTAATATGACGTTCACGCGCTAATTCATCACCAAATAGGCTCAGCTGCGGGTCATTATCATCGCTCAGTTCATAGACACTGACGCCGATTGTTCGGATGAGTGGTGGCGCCGATTCAAATAGACGTTTTGCCTGCGCATAAATCGCCTGATCAGAAAAAAATGGTGCTACGGCCATATGACGTGCGTGCCAATAGCGACTCCCTCGCTGTTCTTCCCAACCCCGCCCAGTCTGCGTCCTTGCAGCCCCTGGTTCTTTGTGTGTCGTCGCCCACACTAATACACCGCGAGCCACCTTTCCCTGCGATCGAATCTTTTTGCCAGTTGCTTCACATAAATGATGGAGTCGTTTTAAAATCTGGTCATTGCTATATATTTGCCGCAAATTTTTGCAATCGATTACATCCAAACCATCTGGTTTGTGCAGGCTGGCTGCTTGCTTTGCTAAAAATCGATTTGTCGATATTCCAACATTACAACGCATCGCGCAGCCAATTTCATTTTTTAAACGCTCCTTGATCTCGAACCCTATGTCAATCAAACCCCTCCGCTGCATCGCATCGGTTGCTTCATGAAAGTCAATCACTCCCTCGTCGATACTTTTCATACGAACGTGCGCCGAATAGTCGCTCATGATATCCATCATCTTGTGATACACAAATCGATATTTCGCCGGATCGCTTTCGATACCAATCAGCCCAGGACAGATCTTTTTGGCATCTTTCAGCTTCATCCCCAATGTCACCCCCTGTGCTTTGGCTTCGTAACTAGCAGTCACAATCATCGTATGCTCCGTCCGACGATTCACGATCGCAACCGGCCGGCCGCGCAACATCGGCCGCGCCTGCTGTTCGACCGTTGCAAAACAACTATTCAAATCAATATGCATTACCAGCGGGATTTCTGGATTATAGTCATCACGATACTTCATGACTTTTTACCTCTTCCTATCAAAAATATTTCGTGAATATTGCCACAGAGTGGTTGACTTGGGTTTACGACAGGATATCTGCAGCCCAAAATCGAAGAGGCGCCGTGGCCCTTATTCGATTCTGGCGCGAAGCCATTCTGACGTAAATCCCGAGTAAACTGCGAGCGACACCAAAAAATCCAGCGTCGATGAACGATTACATCACCTATCGAACTGATCATGATCGATCTCCTTCACGCGTCAAATGCCACACCAGTCGCTCACTATCAAACTCTAGTCGATAATCAGCCTGATTGTCAGTAACATCGAACACATGCACCGTCCGCCGCCCCTTTTCCGTCGGATGTCGCAGCCCAATCTCTTTTACTTCTATCACCTGCCCATTTGGCCGTCGAAACCGCACCGGCACACACGGATTCAACCCCGTACCAAACGTCGCCACTACATCAATTCGTTCGTTCAAAAAAAGTTCATCATTCATATCAATTAATCCCCAAAAGTTTAGTTTAAGGAAACGATTACTGAATTGTTCGCCCGTTCTTTCTGTCCGTTTCTAACTGAAAAACCGAAGACGATGAATGATTCCACCAGAGGGACGCTTTGCACTAATGCCAGTGTGTATCGTGAGGATATATTATTAGTATACACCCGTTCGGCAGCAGTCGCATAGTACTATTGCTTTATTTTAACAAGTATGTTATAATAAATTTAATGGCACGAGGTGTGTCACGTGGCTTCACATTCGAAGACGACAGACGGGAACCTACATGTTTAAGCTTTCGCACACTACAGTTACTGCAGCCCTGACAGCGATGTCCATCTTCGCACTCAGTGGATGCAGCGACACAAAAGAGGCGGTTGTATCCGAGCCACCTGCTCCAACAAGGCTAGTTCCTTCGACGGAGCGCTTCGACAACGCTATCGACTACAGCACAGCTGGCCAGCGACCTGGCTATCGTTACATACTTTGCAAACATGACGATGCAATCAAAATCGACCTGAACGATTCCGTCGGCTCGTCAAACCATGCGAATGGCGTATCCATTACGCTGGATGGTGAAGGCAAAGACACCACGGCGACGGTCGGTTTTCAGCAGCGCCCCTCGAACGTCGCCGCCGTCATCGTTGTTTTTTCCAGAGGAAGCGATGCAGACAACGAGATACTCGATTCAAGCGAAGTCTCGGCCTGGAATCCAGAAATGGAACAGGGTCTGACCATCAAGGCCGACGATTTCAGAATCTTCGGCTTGAGGAACGTCAGCATCGAACTGTGTCCGTCTACACCCTGATCACCTCGCTCCATCGCCGAGACAAACCCCTAAAAAGGATTGTCTCGGCAAGGAACCTATCTGCTTAATTAGTTGAGCGAATAGGTTCTTTCGATAAATTTCCTCGCTTGTACCTTCGGCGTTCAC
>SEAL01000072.1 GCA_004145215.1 Chloroflexota bacterium
GTTGATAACGATGATATTACACGTGCGACGTTCATTAATGACGCCGAAACAATGATCGATACATTTATGCGCATGGACCTAGCTCCCGGCGGGCATAAAGACGACCAAGCAACGGATGGGCATGTTGGCTGCGGTGCACTCGATAGTATGGAGGCTGTCGTCGATAACATGACCGACCCTCGTTTTGTTGAAGATCATAAGCGTGTAGTTAAAACGTTACTGGACACGGACTTTCGTCGCGACGACTATTTGCGCGTACTGGGAGCGGGACTCGTCCTACGTAGCAGGTCTGACGAATACTTTAAAGATACCGGTGACGTTTTGGGTATTCTGGAAGAACGCGCACCTGGTAGTGTCGCAACGCTCGAAGGCACGCATAAAGAAGCGTTTGTATTCGTAAATCTTGTCGAAGATACGACATTTTCATCAAATAGGTTTAGTAGTGAATTCGGTGTTCAGGCATTTGGATATGATCTGTGGCGCTCCAAGCAGCTTGCATCGCAGTTGTTTGGATTTAGTCCAAAGGGTTCGCGTTACAACCGATTTGTCCATGCGCGAGTTATGCTGACCGTAGCGACGTTGATGACATTGACGAACGGAACGCAGCGATTGTTTATACGTCTGCCCGATAATGAGATCGTCGCAGTATAACAATCCTAGATATAAAAAATCCCGCTTTTATGCGGGATTTTTTATGAGTAAAATTTGTTAGTTTATTCTATTACGATATAATTCGTCGGCGTATTTCTGCCACCATTGTCCGGCCGCTGGTGCGCCGTTGCCGCAGGCACCATCTGATTCGCCGGGGGTTTTAATCCACAGGTAGCCGTCGATTTTACTATCACCGGTAGCTAGCGTCGGGGCTTTGCCTAGGCCTCGTCCAAACGGATTGCACCATTCATCATTTGTCGCAGGTCCCTTTCCGTTGCGGCTGGTGTCGATGACAAAGGTTTTTCCGCTCGTTTGTGCTGATATTGCCTTGCCGTAGGTTGTGTTGTCTGCGGTTGTCCGGAAATTCGATACGTTTAGACTGAATCCGGTCGCTTTGTCGATCCCGGCGCTCTTTAGCCGGTTGGACATTTCGCTGACTGAATGCCACTGCGCGTGGCCCGCATCTAGATAGACAGATGTGTCACCCGTCTTTAATGTTGCAACTGCCGTTTTGAGTGCGCTTAATCGCAGTGTTTTTTCGTTACTAGACAGACAATCCATGCTGGCTAGTGCGTCTGGTTCTAGGACGACAATAGCTTTTCGTCCATTGATTGCATTTGCAGCTTGTTTGATCCATGTTTGGTAATTAACGTAGTCATTTGCGCCACCCGTTGAATAGCTCCAGCAATCGCGATGCGGGATGTTATACAGAACGATAACAGGCGTCGCATTCGCAGATGATGCTCGATTAACGTACCCTGATATATCCGCAGATATATTGCTCCATTCGCCGTACCAGTGTGACGCTGGCTGGGATGCTATATATTTGTTCGTTGCCGTAGGACTGGCTGCGGCTGCCTTTGCTGCATTCGCCTGTGGGTCAACATACAGAGATTCGCTGCTTGCCAAAGATGGTAGCGGCTGTGTGACGTCTGGAGTAATAGGCGCTGGGGCCTGCACGACAGGACTACTGACTGGGGCGGTACCTTTTTTGAATGTTGTACTATTTTCTATTGGTCGCCATCCATCTTTTACGAGTGCGATGAACCTAATTTGATACGTGTTGTCAGGTTGCCAATTCCAGCTGCTGACATCAATAGTGGTTTCACCGATTCCGTTCGTGACTGGTAGTCTATTCCATTCGCCGTTGCCGACGGCCCAGAACATTTCGTATTCATTCGGCGTCATGCCGTTGACGCGAGATTTCAACTGTAATGATGAATTCGCGTAGGATCCAGCGGTCGGCGTTATGATTTCTATACCGTTTGTCGCTGCATGCGCAATCGATTGTTGCTGGTAATTGCCAGAAAACAGTGGACTGAATGCAAAAAAGCCGACAATGACGGCTGGGACGATTCCGAATAATAATGAATTTCGCGATTTACGCATAATGGAAGGGGTTATATGTAACATTGACAATAATACTCCTCTGTCACCTATTATTACTGCTAAGGTGGCTACGGCGCAATAGAATTATGCTAACTTTAAACTACTATTTATCCATCACAAAGGAATTTATCAACTCACGAGCCTGGTCGGTTGTTTTTGTGTGCATCAATTGGTCGCGCAATTCGCTGGCGCCGGCAAAATTACGAATATATATTTTGAAGAATCGTTTTAATGGGTCGTATCGCCGCGGTTCTAGTTCGGTCGAATATTTGTCATGCAGATCTAACTGCAGATGAAGTAGCAACGTCTTGTTGCAGGATGTGTGCCAGCCACGACTTCCATTCAGTAATGTCACTACGACCCAGTCGTGTTTTGACGCTAACAGGCAGACCGCCTTCTTTGGCTGCAGCGATCAAATCCGCGCTCAGCTGATCATTGCATATTAATCCACTGCCGCTGCCCTGTTTGACGACGGCTTTGTCTGGGCAGCCCATGTTGATGTCAATGCCTTTATAGCCCATTTCAGCCAAACCTTTCGACATCTGCGCAAAATGTTCAGGATTGTTGCCCCAAATTTGAGCAACCATTGGATGTTCGTCGGGTGTGAACGCTAACCGCCCGCGAGTGCTATGGGCACCTTTTGGGCTGCAATAACTGGCGGCGTTCGTAAATTCCGTAAAGAATATATCTGGCTTTGCCGCCGATGCGACGACATGGCGAAATACTACATCCGTGACTGCTTCCATCGGAGCAAGGATGTAGAAAGGTTTCGGTAGGTCGTTCCAAAAGTTAGTCACTTGGTGTTACGCGTCGATTCCGCCGGTAGTCTCGCCACCTTCTTTTTTGAATGAGGGTAAAGCGAGTGGATCTGCTGGCAACGGATCCTGATTCATACGAGCGATTGCGTAGGCATCTTCTAGGCGAGTTTGGCCGACGGCTCGCGCTCCGACGTCCTGGGCAAGCTCTCCTTTTAATGAATCTTCCATGATCTTGATTGTTTCCTTCTCGGACGCTTGGTGTCGCTCGATGTCTGCACGCTGTGCATCGGTTAGATCATCGTTGGTGACGTGACGAAGTCCTTCATAGTTCATAGTAAAACTCCACGTTTACTTTAATTAATTCCAGATTGTATTATCTCATAAAGTGGAGGTGTTGTCAGTAGGTTTAAGGTATGAAACGTGTCATTTTATTATTTTTTTACAAAAAGTTACCGACGTTTTCTTTTGGATAGCAAAAGAAACAAAACACTTTCAACGGCTTCGCCCCGCGGCGTAACTGACATGCGCTATTCAATCGGAATCTGCGGAACTCAC
>SEAL01000073.1 GCA_004145215.1 Chloroflexota bacterium
GATGCACAAAAGTACCTCGACAACGGTGCTCAGCCATCTCCACGTGTCATCAAACTACTCAAAGATGCGGGTGTAAAACTACCTACTTGGGTAAAATCTCCAGCTGAAAAGTCAAAGACAATTCGTCATGCTGACAAACTACGCAAAAACCAGCCAAAAGAAGAAGTCGAAGAAACGACTGAAGAATCAGCTGAATAAAGCAAAGTTACAACAAAAAGCGTCCGTCTAGGGCGCTTTTTTATGCGCTAATCTAACATACGCCCATGTACAGTTAGCGTGGTACAATATACTTTAGAATAACGTCGAAATAGCGACAAAATAAAAATATGAATAACCCAAAAAAGAATACAGGCTTTACTATTGTCGAACTACTGATTGTTATTGTCGTCATCGGGATCTTGGCGGCAATTACAATAGTTGCATTCAACGGAATTCAGCAGCGCGCACGGAATACGCAAGTTATTACCGGAGTGAATGCTTATGTGAAGGCGCTAAAGCAATACCAGGCAATCAATTCTGAATATCCACCCCAAGCTGGATGCATGGGTGCTGGATATCCTAGCAACCAATGCTGGGTTGGCTCTCAAGGTAATTATGGTGTTGGTACCGATCTTGATACGCGACTTGCGACGGTTATGAGCGGCCCAAAGCCGACATTGGCGACTTCACTGATGGCGATTGGCATCAATGACAATACAAGAGCTGGCGCCCTTTATAATGTCACGCCGGTTCCACGAGTAGTGTTTTACCTGCAGGGAATAAACCAGCCCTGTACAGTTGCAGGAGCTAATGGTGGCAACGAAGGTGGCGTTGTTACACAGTGTGTCTTAAATCTATGAGGTTAGTAGTAAACAATATATAGTAAAACGTCCACGGCGGTGAGGCCGTGGACTTCTACTAGATTGAAATTGTGACGACGTAGGTCGGCTTTTGCGGATTGAGCGTCCTTGCGAGTAGTTCGGTCATGCGCATCATGCCAAAACTCAGCATCCCGAATCCACTACTTTCCAGATGGACTTGAACCAACGAGCTGAACTGCGCTTGTTCAGACATGTTGATCACGACACCTTTGGTGTAGTCGAATAGCGGAACCTGAAGATTGGCCGTGCCCAGCGCATCCAACACGCTCTGAGCGTGCAATGTCGGCGTGTGCGACTCCACGTCGAAGTCTTTTGCGGCTGGTATGACCTGGCTGTACAATTCCTCGGTGCCTACGCCCGGGAACGGATGGTTGTGTAGCTGTAGGGTGACATGAAACAAGTATTCAGTGTCACCGAGCTTTTCGATACCGATCATGAACGCTCCATCTGGTGCGTCGTGTTGACTTTCGATGTACCTTAATGGGGTTTCGGACATAACGAACCTCTTCCAATAGAGTAGTGTGCAGTAATCTGCATACATATTATACAATAAAATATTAAAATAGAGAACCCCGCAGCCTTTAGAGATTGCGGGGTTGTTGGGTGGTTTGAGCGTTAGGATTGAATACGACCGTCCATCAGGGTGACTGTGTCGCCGCGCCGAAGCTGAGAATAGGTAGCTTTGTTTGTGGCAACTACGAATGCCTCTGCGTCCGGTGGGCGCACGGTTGCTGACCATTGATCTGATTTCCAGCAGTTCATCTGACCGCAGTCTGCTGATGCGACAAACCCGCCTGGTTCGTAGCTCAGATCGACGACAACGGCTTTTCCACTGTAATCGCTACGAGTAGCGCCGCATGCAACCAATGAAATCAAGACGACCACGTGCAGGATCAAGTATGTAGCTCGCTTCATAGAAACCTCCCGGTAGGTGCGTCACGAACAGCTCGTGATTTCCATTAGAGTACTATGATTGCAGCCAGGCGGCAAGTCTGTCGTCCTCTTGCTTGTACCAGCATGCGCCATGCTATAATAAATAGTACGATATCAGTGAGTAGTGACCGGCAGGATAGTGGAGGACGAACATGTCAACAATAGACCAGCAATTTGTAGAATATATCGTTAAGTCCCTCGTGGGGCATCCGCTTACGAACCTTGCTGCGCGCGCTCGGCACAAAGAACGACGCACGCTATAACTTGAAAATTGTGAACAATGACGATGATCGAGACAACTATACTATCTCATCAGATGACCAAGACGGCCAGACTGTGAATAACTTAGCAGATGAATCTGTGGAAAACGAATCAAACTACGCAAAAAACTCCCGTAAAGAGCTTGCGGAACTTGATGATCTTGATATATAATCATAAACAGTTCGAAGCGAGAAAACATTCTTAGAACTGCGAGAACAATTCAAAATGATGCTCATGCGAGCAAACCGTACACCAGGTTTGAGAGCCTTATATGTCAAAGAAACCGTCCTTTAGTGGGCGGTTTTTTTGTGGGTAATGTTTTTACAGAGGTAGATTCAAGTCTAGTGATTGCGATTGTTGCTGCTGCAGCTGGTTCAACTGATCGAGTGGGTTTGTCTGCAGGAATTGCGATACCACGGTATAGACGATAAATGCGGATATGACCGTCAGTAAAACCAGGCCGGTGATCGCAATTGCCGAAAACCACGCCAATGTTTTGGCGGCGAAGTCTTTGTACTGATCAAATTCTTTTAGAGGTAAGCCGTGTTTGTCGTGCATACCGCCGCTGACGACGAGTGATAAGTCGACGATTGCCCAAATACCAAATCCGCCAAGGGTTAACAATTTTAGCAAACCAGTCCCGACTTTACCCAAGTAGAATCGATCGACGCCAAAGATTCCCCACATAAAACTAAAAAAGAATGCGATGAGGAAATGCTTGTTGCTAGTTTCGGGCACAGCCGATATCGGCGCTGCCGTAGCGACCGTTGTTTGTGTTTCTTCCATTAAAAAATCTCCAGATTTCTGGAGTAAGTATAACATAAGGGGTGTGTGTCCGACACTGACGCCGTTTGATGGGCGTCAGTGTCGGAGCTTGTCACGCGGATATCGCCTGTTCGGGCACATGATGCCGTTTCAGCTGCTGGTGGAAATCGACCGGAAGCGGAAACTTCTCGCTGATGAGTTCCGATGGTCTGGTCGATCCACTGGCGTCAACGGTCATTATGCGGTCAGCGTTCGCTCCAAAGCAGAACAGAGCGTTGTACGCAGTCATGCATGAGACGTTGTATTGGTCGCAAAACCACAACATCGCACGTATGCTTTCTTGCGTGACATTGAACCTGTAGGGTCCGACCGTTAGGCTTGACTCGGGTTCGATATCTACAACTACTGGCCCAGTGTCTGGGTATGTAGCAGTTGCAATCCGCATCGATACGCAGTCCAGCCTCTGATGGAGAGACGTGACGACGATCATTTCGGTCGAAGGTGTGCGTTCCATGTGCAGCGTTCGGTAGGCGTAATAGACTGCCTTGTTGAATACGCTGTCTACGTCACTGACACCCACAAAACAAAAGCTGGCTCGCAAACTGAGATTGGTCGATATCATTCCGGAGTGTCTCGGCATTTGACTCCTATCGCGCGGGATAAGGGATGGTGGCGGGTGCCTCCATGCTCACTTAACCAAATTTTATTATACCATAAAATACAATTTTATACAGCCATCGCTCATCACTCGGGACTTTTCGTGATTCCAGAGCAGCATTTGGCGTACTGCCCAGACCGGATGACACCATCCAAATCGCAATTGAGTGGTGAGGACGGGGTATAGCGCAGCGATGATGCCAGCGTGTGCGGATACTTCGACTGTAGCTATCCATGAAAAGATCGCTACGAGCGCGAATGCGATGATTGCCATCAGTACATTCTGGAACGCGGCGTAGAATCGGTCGTCGATCTTTTGTATCAGATCGGTCCGATTATGTTCGTGGATGTAGTTGTTTGGCACCCAATATGCAACTCTGGCTGAATAGCCTTCGGATTCCATGTCACTCCCTAATAGGTAGGTACTTCTCGGACAGAGACGTTATGGACACTATATAATTTTATTTATAAAAAAGGAAGCTCACCGAAGGAGCTCAAGCCGGTAAAAGCAATTAAGCTTCTACGGCGAACTTCCTTTGATGAGCTAATGCCGCCTTTTTAGGTGGGTTGCCAACACAAAAAATGCGGCGACGAGCACAACGACCGTCACGACTGCCGCGGTCAATGCATCTCTCATACCAATGCCGGTTAAGCTACTCGCTATAGCTGCTGCGATCAGCAGGCTGATCATGGCTACGGCTACGAGTCCTAGTATGAGTGCATAAACCTTCATTGCTGCATTCTTGGTGAAGAACATGTTTTTCCTCTCGCAAGCTTCTTCACGGTGAAGAAGTTAGATATATTATAGCGGATATTTACAAAAAAGTCAATATCCGCTACACTGATACAGATGAGAAAGCTGCAAGTTATCACCCTTTTCCCCGAAATGTTTACGGGCGTGTTCGAAAGTTCCATGATGTGGAAAGCGCAGAAAGATGACATCGTACAGCTGTCGACAATTGATTTGCGCGAATTCGGGTTGGGTCCTAGGCGAACCGTCGACGATACTCCGTACGGTGGCGGTGACGGCATGTTATTAAAACCCGAGCCACTGTTTGCGGCCGTCGAGCGAGCCAAGCAAAACGATCCCACCGCAAATGTTTTGCTGATGACGCCTCGTGGTGAACGCTGGAAACAGGCAACCGCGCAATCATGGGCAGATAGCGGCAACGGCTATATCTTTATTTGTGGACGCTACGAAGGCTATGACGAGCGGATTGTCAGCCTGGTTGATGCGCAGGTTAGCGTCGGCGACTATGTGCTGACAGGTGGGGAGTTACCAGCCATGACGATTATCGACAGTATCGTTCGCCTAATCCCGGGAGTGCTCGGTGGCGAAACCAGTGCTGCGATAGAAAGCTTTAGTGACGGAGAAACGCTGGAATTTCCGCAGTATACGCGTCCCGAAGACTTCAATGGTATGAAAGTTCCCGAAGTACTGCTGAGCGGTAACCATGCAAAAATAGCGCAGTGGCGCGCCGATAATTCGTTCAAGGCTGATTAATGCGGTGTATTGAATCTAGCTGGTTGCTGTATCTGTAGTGACTCTCTGTGCTGCGTGCTGTAGCCAGTCCATTTGCATCGCTTTGTCATTCCGGACTTGATCCGGAATCCAGTCATCAAAAATCCTCTGACAAATCTCGCCAAGATGGATTATTTTTTTCGATCAATTCAACTTTCCATGATCTATGCCAGTTCTTCAGGTTCTTTTCGCGTATCAAAGCGGCGTTAATGTACTCTGTTTGTTCAAAGTATACTAAATCCGATATATCATATTTTTTCGTAAACCCATCAATCTGTTTTTGTTTGTGCTGGTTCATGCGTTCTAATAGGTTGCTCGTCACGCCTACGTATAATGCGCCATTTGGTTTATTCGCAAGGATATATACGTAGTAGGTCTTCATAGGTTGATTATAGCGTACTAGTCAGTAGATCATACACTAAGCGCTTGCATACTGGCGTTATTGTGCAAGCATAAAGCGAAAACACCCCAGAGAGGGGTGTAATCAGTTGTGGTGGGTTATCGTAGAGCGATCAGTCACACATAGTTTTTTTGGAGTTTTATGTTTGTTTTTGTAACCTTCGCTGTATTTAACAATATACGACTA
>SEAL01000074.1 GCA_004145215.1 Chloroflexota bacterium
CCCAGTTTCGAGTGTTGCGTCTTTTAATACGCTACTGGTCGTATCACCCTTCACAACATCTTCGGCATACGTCACTAACAAGTAGACGTTTTTTGGTAGTTCAACATTGATCACGTTACCGTCAAAAAACTGCAGATTCAGGCTATCACCTTCTTTCAAGTAGCTGGCTGCCGTATCAACAATAGCGTCGCTCAGCTGGAACTGTTCGAACGACTCCGGATCCATAAAGTGAAAATCGCTGCCGTCTGAATACAAAAATTGCACTTCCTTGTTTGACACTTCGGCACGCTCAATTTTATCCTGCCCTTTGAATGTCTTTGGGATAACACTACCATCAATTAGGTTTTTCAATTTTACGTTGACGATGCTACCACCACGCCCCATGACCTTTTGGTTATAATCTGTGACACGGTATGGTTTGCCATCAATTTGGCAAACGACGCCTTTTTTTAAATCTGTTGGTTGATACATAGTATGTCTCCTGAATAAATATTTTGTCTATTAGAAATACGACGCAACGCACCGATTACTCAATGCGCTGCAGCGTTTTCTAAACTAATTAGCCCTGTGTCACGAATGGCATTAGTGCCAAGTGTCGTGCGCGTTTGATCGCAACAGCCAACTGTCGTTGTTGTTTTGCGCTCAAACCAGTTTTTGCGATTGGTTCAATCTGTCCGTACATGTTAATGAATCGCTGCAAAGTCTTTACATCTTTGTAATCGAAATATGCAGGGGTGTCTTTTTTAAATCGTTTTAGTGCCATAATGCTATATTCTCCTTAAATATGGTGATCGACTAGAAAGGAATTTCTGAAAGGTCAATCGGCTTGTCGTCGATATCTTGGATAACAACGTCGTCTGATTTTTTATTACTTTGACTAGAAGAGTTTTGGTAACCACCAGATGATGAACCACCGCCATCACCGTTTGGACCATCTAGGAATGTGACATCAGTCGCAACAACCTCGATACGAGTACGTTTCTTGCCAGTTTCTTTGTCGTCCCAGCTATCTTGTCGTAAACGGCCCTGCACCAAGCAGCGACGTCCTTTTGATAGATACTGGACAACTAGTTCGCCCAGCTTTTCCCATGCCGTAACATCGAAAAAGTCTGCTTGATCTTCCTGGCCGCCGCGGTCGACAGCGATACTAAAGCTCGCGATTGTCTTTCCACTGGTCGTTGTTCGTTGTTCTGGATCGCGTGTTAAACGTCCCATCAGAATAACTTGGTTGATGCTCTTTGCCATATCCCTATTCCCCTCTTTCGTTTATGTTCTATTCGTTGTCGTTAGATTCGTTCTTTGCCGCGCGCTTGCGATCTTCTTCGAGTGCTTTGCGACCTTTTTCGTCGACTGATACCAATAGGTAGCGTAGTACTTCATCGGTAATGTTGAAGGTATTGCTGATTTTCAATGGCGCGTCAGCTGGAAGTGATACGTCCATGTACACATAGACTGCAAAATCTTCACGATTGATTTTGTAAGCAAGCTTCTTTTTACCCCAGTTATCTTCGGTAGTGATCGTACCACCTGCAGATGTAATGATTTCACGGACTTTTGTCAGTGGTGTCTCGATATCTGCTTCGAGATCAGGGTGAATCAGAACGGTTAGTTCGTATTCTTTCATAGATTTCCTCCTCTGGAATCCTTTCAGCCAGGCGTAATATACGGTATTTGATACTGAGTGTTCGCCATAACAGTCCAGACCCCTTGCAGTCGAGGACGCGGAAAGGCTCCCAGGCTGTCCTTGCCTGCTCCACAAGGTGGATTCAGCGTTCCTTCTTGTTCATTCTCATCCAAGAAATATGGCCGCCCCCACGGATCTTTTAGATCTCTGATATTTATACCGCTAGCGATCGATATTCGGTTGAGAGCAGAAGCATACGAACTCCAGCAGGCTGCCGCACTTGCCGTGTCGGCCATGTTTGCGTCGCTCGGCAAGTTAACACAGTTAGATGCAGTATTCGTCGACACCGTAATATCTTTTAATGGAAGTTCGCCTGCCGAACTGCGCGCCGCTAAAATTGCTCTTTGAAACTGGCTCAGGTCTGATTTGATCTTTGTATTATTCGCTCGATCTTGAACACCATTAAACGCAACAACGGTAATTGCGGCCAAAATTCCGATAACAACAATAACGATTAACAGTTCGACAATTGTAAATCCGCGATTAGTCTTTATGTTTAACAATCCGCAACACCCCACCAGCCAGTCGACGCCGTATTAACACCCACCTTGCACATTGGCTTTCCCTCAAACGATATACGAATTCCATATCCTGCGTTTGCCGCAGGACCTCGAACATATTGGTATTGTCCAGTCTTAGGGTCCGGTGGAATTTTTGCAATATAGGTAGGCACAAGTATGCTCGCCAGGTCGGATATATTGTATCCAGTACCATCTGTTCCACCAGCGTGAAGTGGGTACTGATTATTGTCCGCTTTGTACAGTTCAATCGCTTTTTGCAATGATTTTACATCAGAACTGCGCACCGAATCCCGACCGCGCTGCTGAATCCCATTAAAAGCAACAATGGTGATTGCAGAAAGTATACCGATCACCACAATAACGATTAGTAACTCGACGATTGTAAAGCCGCGACTCTTCATTATTAAATCCTCACCCAGCACACTGTCCGCCCAGCGCTTGATGTTGTGAACCCATTTGACGGGGTCGCCGCTGCAGGAAGTGTATTATTTGAAACTTTCTCAACGCCGCATGGAACATTATCTCCCTGTAGCCAATATTCTAAACGGATGGTTGTCGCAGCACCATCCAACGTTGCATCCTCGCGGATATACTGCATGCCATAATTCCCGTTCACAGCAGGCATCAATGATGCCGGCGGCGTACCAATCTTACGGAGATTAGCAATCAGTGTCGTATTGTTACTGCCGCTTTGTACGACACCCGAGTTACTTGTGCAGCTGTTATCGACAGTAGCGCAGCTGGTCGTCGACGACGGATCTTCGCTGTATGTCGCTCTGTAGCCAGCAATTAGTTTCATATAGCTCTTTACAGCAGTGATTTTGGCATTGTTATTCGCGCGTGATTGAATACCATTGAACGCAACAATAGTAATCGCAGCTAATATACCAATGACAACAATAACAATTAATAATTCGACAATTGTAAAGCCCTTCTGGCGACCGCCCCTATGAATACTCAATGATTTGCACGTCATTAAAACTGCCATCCTCCTGTATAACCCCATCCCCAGGTAAATGTGCCCGCAGTCGTATTGTTTACCAATATATTTGGACAAACTGATGCGCCACCGGAAGCCCATGTCCAACTATAGTCGGTTAGGCTCTTCACGTTACTGACATAAAAAGCCTTGTTACCCTTCGAGATAGCAGCCATTCCGAACTCGGAACGATCCAACGCAAAGCAATAGATAACATTATTAGTCGACGTATTATATGCACTCTTTGTGAAACTCGCCCCTACCTGTGCGCCAAAAGCACTCGCTGGATATAAATCATCATTTGAGCTGGTTTTGGCTAATTCAACTTTTTTCTTGAAGCTACTAAGATCTGATTGGACAGTTGTATCATACCCACGATTTTGAATACCATTAAACGCAACGATAGTAATCGCAGCCAATATACCAATGACAACAATAACAATTAATAGCTCGACGATCGTAAAGCCGCGCACCCCTGAGGTTTTATACATGTCACAAGTATATCAATGCGC
>SEAL01000075.1 GCA_004145215.1 Chloroflexota bacterium
GTCACCGATCGAATCTCGGTCCCTCAAAACTGAGTCCTAATACTGACGCTACGGGTGCGGCACAGAAGCGAACCAAATGCCGACATCCCTACGTCGCGTGTTTTTGACCATAGGTCATCGTCCGAAGACGAGTCTCCTTAGAAAGGAGGTGATCCAGCCGCAGGTTCCCCTACGGCTACCTTGTTACGACTTCACCCCAGTTACCGATCACTCCTTGGGGCCCTGCCTCCTTGCGGTTGGCTCAGGCACTTCTGGAGCAATCGACTCCCATGGTGTGACGGGCGGTGTGTACAAGGCCCGGGAACGTATTCACCGCTGCCATGCTGATCAGCGATTACTAGCGATTCCGACTTCAAGGAGTCGAGTTGCAGACTCCTATCTGTACTGAGGTCGACTTTTTGAGATTGGCTCCCTCTCGCGAGTTCGCTACCCTTTGTATCGACCATTGTAGCACGTTTGTAGCCCTGGACATAAGGGCCATGATGACTTGACGTCATCCCCACCTTCCTCCGACTTAAAGGTCGGCAGTCTTGTTAGAGTGCCCAACTTAATGCTGGCAACTAACAACAGGGGTTGCGCTCGTTGCGGGACTTAACCCAACATCTCACGACACGAGCTGACGACAGCCATGCAGCACCTAACCACAGGTTCCCCGAAGGGCACATCGACCTTTCGACCGACTTCCTGTACTTTCTAGCCCAGGTAAGGTTCTTCGCGTTGCGTCGAATTAAACAACATGCTCCACCGCTTGTGCGGGCCCCCGTCAATTTCTTTGAGTTTTAGTCTTGCGACCGTACTCCCCAGGCGGAGTGCTTAACGCGTTAGCTTCGGCACCACGAGGGTCAAAGCCCGTGACACCTAGCACTCATCGTTTACGGCGTGGACTACCAGGGTATCTAATCCTGTTTGCTCCCCACGCTTTCGCGTCTCAGCGTCAGTCACTGTCCAGAAGGCCGCCTTCGCCACCGGTGTTCCGCTTGATATCTACGAATTTCACCTCTACACCAAGCATTCCACCTTCCTCTCCAGGACTCTAGCCTCGCAGTTTCGAATGCACTTCCACGGTTGAGCCGTGGGATTTCACACCCGACTTGCAAAGCCGCCTACACGCGCTTTACGCCCAGTAATTCCGAACAACGTTTGCACCCTCTGTCTTACCGCGGCTGCTGGCACAGAGTTAGCCGGTGCTTGCTAAGGAGGTACCGTCATCGGCTTGGATATTAGCCAAACCTTATTCTTTCCTCCCCACAGAGCTTTACAACCCGAAGGCCTTCATCGCTCACGCGGCGTCGCTGCGTCAGGCTTTCGCCCATTGCGCAAGATTCCCCACTGCTGCCTCCCGTAGGAGTCTGGACCGTGTCTCAGTTCCAGTGTGGCTGTTCATCCTCTCAGACCAGCTACCCGTCTCTGCCTTGGTAGGCCATTACCCTACCAACTAGCTGATGGGCCGCAGACTCATCCTCAAGCGCAAGCTTACGTGTAGAGGCCTGCTTTGACCGCAACCTTAGTAAGGTCGTGGTCTTATGCTGTATTAGCTCTCCTTTCGGAGAGTTATCCACCACTCGAGGGAAGATTATCTACGTGTTACTCACCCGTGCGCCACTGTACCGGGGCCGAAGCCCTTTCTCGTGCGACTTGCATGTGTTAGGCGCGCCGCTAACGTTCGTTCTGAGCCAGAATCAAACTCTCCAGTTTGAATTCTTCGGCGAGCGACAGTTCCCGAAGAAACCGTCAGCTGCCATGATGCTCGCTATCGTTTCTTTCGCCCGATACGCCCTAAGGCGCTCGGTGCGGGGACCACGCGATTTCTCGCGGGTATTAGGACTCAGTTTTCAAGGACCGAGGGGAGCGGGTGCTCCCTGCAGCGGGGTCGCGGTATCTAGTTCCGTTTGCTTCTGTTGTCCAGAAGTTTTTTCGGGAACCTTTCGACCTCCTTTTCGTTCGGTATTCCGATTGATAGGAGGGCGCCGACCTCGCTCTTCTCGACCTCCAGAAGTCTCCTTCTAGGGCCGGTCCGAGCGCGACCGGGATGCCTTGCGGCCTGCTGTCGACTGCCGCCGCTGAGGGCCGCCGTCGAGGGAGCGGCTATATGGTCCA
>SEAL01000016.1 GCA_004145215.1 Chloroflexota bacterium
TCAAATGGACGTCCATCGATACTTGGTCTGTCAGAGCTTCCTGGTGGCAAGCTGGCATATGGCGAGCAGCCAGAGGATGCGCTCCGACGATATTTACATGCCGACGCTGGTCTTCATATCCAAACGGCACGCTTGTTCGATGCTGTCACCTATATTGATCGTGATGATCGTGATATACAGTACGCGGTCATTACCTATGCCGTTACCGTCGCCGACGATCATCATCCACTTATTCTTAGTCAAAACTATGATCACTATAAATGGCAAACTATGTCGGATATACAGCAGAATAGCGTAACGGACCTCACGCATTTACTGCTGGGAATTGTACAACAAGAATCATTAACAGATGAATCAAAGTCAAATATTACGGCAGACGATGTTAATATAACGTCAAATAGTTCCGTCGTTATACATTCAGATGGTGGATCACGTGGTAACCCAGGGCCGTCTGCAGCAGGGTATGTCATTTTGGATGATCATCAAAAAGTTATCGAGCAGGGGGGTGAATACCTTGGCATTACGACTAATAATCAAGCGGAATACCATGGGGTGCGGCTCGGGCTAGAAAAGGCGATAGAACTTGGATATCGTCGAGTAGAAACCGGGAGCTGTGGCCGATTCACGAGCGTATTCGTCATTTGATGACACAGTTTGATAAAGTATCATTTAGCCATGTGCGTCGTGAGTTTAATCAGCTGGCAGACGGCATGGTTAATCGAACGCTCGATGCGCACGCAAACGAATAGTAATCTGATATACTATTTGAGACAGTCTGCTAAATGATCGCTGACATCCGCGAGGGTGTGAGAGGAAAGTCCGGGCAGCGTAGGACATGACAGTTGTTAACGGCAACCGGGGGTGACCCTAGGGAAAGTGCCACAGAAACGAAACTACCTGCGCATGCGTAGGAAAAGATGAAACGAGTGAGGTAAGAGCTCACAGCATTCCATGGCGACATGGCGTGGAGGTAAACCCTGTCAGCTGCAAGGAGGTCTGCATAAAAAGGGCGGTTCGTCCGCAGGCCGATACCCGCTTGATCTCGAGGGCAACTTCGAGGCTAGATAGATGATCGTTCTCGACAGAACCCGGCTTATCGGTAGACTGCCAACTAAAAAACGCTTCAGTATGAAGCGTTTTTTAGTTGGTTATAATCTGAAATTAGATTTTAGCGCTTTTTACGACAGCAGTAAATACCGCTGGTTCGTTCGCGGCAAGCTCTGATAGGATTTTTCGATCCAATTCAACGTTTGCTGCTTTTAGTCCAGCAATCAATTTACCGTATGTTGTACCGTTTTCACGGGCTGCGGCGTTGATTCGGGTGATCCATAGGCCACGTAGGTCGCGCTTTTTATTGCGGCGATCGCGATATGCATACTGCAGTGCTCGGGTAACGGCTTGCTTTGCAAGTCGGAATGAGCGCGTGCGGTTGTGCTGCATACCTTTAGCGGCTTTTAAGATCTTTTTGTGCTTTGCTCGTGCGGTGACGCCTCGTTTTACTCGCATAATTAAACTCCTAGTGCTCGTCTAACATTTTTAGCCATGCTACCAGTGACGGTTGCAGTGGTGTTGATTGCTCGTTTGCGGCTTTTGCTCTTTTTAGCGAGCATATGGCCACCGAATGCGCGGCGACGTGTCAATTTACCAGTGCTGGTAATCTTGATGCGCTTTGCAGTTCCTTTGTGGGTCTTTAACTTTGGCATTATTTACTCCTTACTACTATGCTCAGATTGCGACCAGCCATCTGAGGCTTTTGCTCGAGTATTGCATCATCTTCTAAAAGTGCAACAATCTTATCGATCATTTCGAAGCCCAGTTCTTTGTGCGCCATTTCACGGCCACGGTAGAATATCTGGATGCGAACCTTGTGACCTTCTGCTAGGAAAGAGCGAATCTTTCGTAGTTTTATGTCTAGGTCGCCCGAACCAATCTTTAAACCAAATCGCATTTGCTTCAACTCGCTCTGCTTACTGCTTTTGCGGTTTTTCTGTAGTTCTTTCATCTTTTGATACTGGTACTTACCCCAGTCGACGATTTTTGCTACAGGCGGATCCGCGTTTGGTGAAATCTCGACGAGATCAACTCCGGCTTCATCTGCTGCTTTTTGAGCGTCAGTGCGTGACATGATACCTAGTTGTTCACCGTCACTACCGATGACGCGCAGTTCACGGGCGCGAATTGCCTCGTTGATACGAATTGACTTATTGATTGCTGTCTCCTTTGAATAGTGCAATAAAATTGAGCGATACTCGATGACTATCTTACCAGATAACAGACCTCAGTTCAATAGCTGGCGCATGATTTGAATCGAATTATCGATTAGCTGATAGATCCGCGATATTGCAATGCTTCACTAATGTGTATCGCTTGTACCTGTTCGTCACCAGCTAGGTCTGCAATAGTCCTAGCGACTTTGATAACTTTGAAATAACTTCGCGCGCTGAGATTGAGCTTTTCTGTTGCAGTTGAAAGAAGCTGTTTCGCTTCGTTAGATATCGCAACTAGCCGAGTAACTTCTTTACTCGTTAAAGAAGCGTTGTATTTGTCGCTACTCTTATATCTGTTACGTTGTATACTTGTAGCCTTTTTGATAAAATTCACAGCATCAATATGTTGTGAATTTTCTATTGAACTTATGGTTAGTAGTGATTCATTTTCAATGCGAGTAACAGTGACGATCATGTCGATTCTATCTAAAAGTGGTCCGGATATGCGTTGTTGGTAATGTAGTATTTGCATTGAACTGCAGCTACACTCTTTTGCACTGTCCCCATAGTACCCACAAGGACAAGGGTTCATGGTCGCGACTAACATGAAATCTGCCGGATAGGTGACGCGGCCGTTTGCTCGCGATACAGATATAGTGCGATCCTCAAGAGGTTGTCGTAGTGTCTCTAATGTCGAGCGCGGATACTCTGGCATTTCATCGAGGAATAGAACACCAAGGTGTGCGAGGCTAATTTCACCTGGCTTTGGCTTTGCTCCACCTCCGGTAATAGCGATTCGACTAGCGGTGTGATGAGGCGCTCTAAATGGTCGATTGCTAATAATCTCGCCATCAATCTCGCCAGCCATACTATGGAGCTTTGTTGTCGCGATCTGTTCGGTCGATGAAAGGGGTGGTAGCAAGCTAACGAGGGTTTTCGCGAGCATTGTCTTTCCTGCGCCTGGTGGGCCGTTGAATAGGATGTTGTGCCTTCCGGCTGCGGCGATTATTAGGGCTCGTTTCGCTTGTTCTTGGCCATGAATTTCGTCTAGGGTTGAGGCTAGCCGCCTAGTGGTTTGCGGCGTATAGCTATTTGTCGTCGGTGTGAGGATCGATTCTGCTTTTAGATGTAAGTAGATCTGTTTGAGATTTATGATGCCGATAACCTCTATCCCTTCTACCATACAGGCTTGTTCAGCGTTTTCTTTTGGAACGTATACTTTTGAGTAGCCTGCGTCTCTAGCGGCCTCGGTAATGTTAATCGATCCCTTGATGGGCCGTAGGCTGCCGTCGAGCGCTAATTCGCCAGCGAACACCGCTCCGTCGACTTCGCGTTGCTGCAGCTGGCCGCTGCTAATCAGTATTGAAAGGGCGATAGGGAGGTCGAAGTGCGCACCGTCCTTCGGTAGCTCTGCAGGTGCAAGGTTTATAGTGATTTTCTTTGATGGAAATTCGAGTAGTGAATTGCTAATTGCGCTGCGAACGCGTTCTTTCGCTTCATCGATAGATTTATTGCCCATGCCGACGATTTGTATCGCTGGAAGTCCCTTTTTTGCATCACTCTCAACCTCGATGATCGCGCCATCAAAGCCTATCGGAGCTACTGTCATTATTTTTGCTACCATATTTTAATCTATATTTAAGCATAAGTAATTTTTATAGGCAAGATATGCTATAATGACTAGTATTGTTGGGGCTGACTATAGCTTTCGACGGAAGGACATTAACAGGTTATTCTGCAAGTCGACTATACACGTACGTATATTTTTAATTGCAAAATCTATTGCTAGTATCAAGGGATCACTTGCTTCTTTCGCGTCAGCGTTCGAAGTAAAGACTCCTGCGATGCAACTCGCAGCCTAATCGCTCGAGCATCCTTCGTTAGTAGGTGACATAGCGACAAGGGGTGTTATATACATGTCACTCACCAGACTCATGCGCAGCGGCATAAGCCTGGGACATTTTACCGCGTGACGCGCGAATCATTTCTGTTTGTGTTTTAGATTCAAGCGTCGTTAATTACCAAGACAAACTATGCTTGTAGATGAATAGCCAGTTACCTTTCGGACCGGGGTGCGATTCCCCGCAGCTCCACCAAACGAAAAACACTCATCATATGATGAGTGTTTTTCGTTTGCGCGACTGAGATATACAAAAGAAAACAACCACCTGCGAGTAGTGGTTGTTTTACATGTGGAGTTTTTTAGAATCTTGTTTATTTTTGGCTTCTGTATAATTTATTTATTCAGGAGCTACCCCTATAATATGACGGCAAGACGCTTGTGTCAATAAAAATGAGGTTTTTAGTTTGGTAAAAAATACTACGTGTGGAAAAGCACATATATAGCGTATGCAGTAGGTGATAGGTGCCTAGGTATGCCATGCTCTAGCTGAAAGCCGTTATCGCCGAAGTAATAAGGTGCTACTTTTGCGTGACTACGGGATTAATAGTATAATGGTAATAACCTAAAAGGGGGAATCGTGTATATGTATGATGACAAGCGAGTGGACATCGAAAGCTCGTCGAACAATGCATCTACACCTTCGCCAAAATCCTATAGTATTCTAATGAAATTGAGTAAAGGTATGGGTGGTATCGCTACTCGCTCCTATGTGGAAGTAAAAAATCTACTAAAAAAGGAGATCACCGTTGTACCTGCTGACCGGTTTTTGGACGGGCTTGTCGGTCTGCGTCGTCGTAGCGGCTCGACGGGCGAGGTTAAGGGCAGCGATGCGCAGAACCTACCCGAATCTAGCGATGACAAGCCACCGGTGTCTGCAGGGGATATGACGTATGCGAACGCAGAGCACGGCAAGCAGCAAGAGGCTGCAAAAGGGAATACGCAAGTTGATGCATCAAATAACTTAAAGAAAGCGGTGCAGCAGGCGCATGAAGTGCTCGCAAGGGCGAATACTGTCTTTCCGGTGACGCTTTTCCCAGACACGGTACTGGTCGATAGAACGAAAGTCACTATCATTCGTAGAAACTTTTTCTGGTCCGAGGACGTGATGAGCATTCGGATTGAAGATGTGTTGAATGTGTCAGCGTCGGTCGGTCCATTGTTTGGCTCATTGACAATTGCGAGTCGTGTAATGAGTACGACGGACCATTTTCAGATTAATCATTTTTGGCGTGAAGACGCATCGCACTTAAAGCACATTATTCAGGGATACGTTATCGCTCAGCATAATAATATTGATACCGCACATCTATCAAAAACTGAATTAATCGAGACTCTACAGGAATTAGGTCACGATTCTGGAAAATAATACAACGTTGTAAATAAGTAAATTATCTATATTTAACAGATTGAATTAGTTCGTTGTAAATATGACTTGCTATATAGACATCAGTATTATTGACAATGTTGCATTGTCGTGATAATATGAACATAAGCTTTTACGAACACAAAAACGACAAAGCAAAACAAATTAACAATCCAAAAACCTGACCGCATATTTGGCTGAAAGTCGATAGCGACACGTGAATTCTATATCTTGCATCTGGCAGATACGCACCTCTTATTCACATTAGTGACGCTATCGATGCTCCGCCAAAACTGGCGTGAAGCACTCGGTATGTAAAGTACCGATATACCTAGTAAAACCCTTGTCTATACGACAGTGAGCCTCCTAGGTATATCGTGGAAATACTCCGAGAGTGACACATGCTCCTTCGGGAGCGGTCAGACGTCACGAGCTGTAGGCTGTTTATCGGTGCACGCGCCCTTCATTTGATTTTTAGCGGCGGATGTAGCAACCGGAACATTGTAGCCTACGGCTCTGACACCATAGATATAATGAAAGTGAGTTAATCGTAAACGCGATGGCTCACTTATTTTTTTTGAGGTATAGTAATAGTATGTTAGGTAAGGTTCTAGTAACTATGAGTGCACTGGCTACGGCGGTGCTTTTTTTAGTAGTTAATACGACAACTCCTAAATCCGCAGGAGCAATGGGAGTACTGGGAGTCTTTGTACTGGGGTACGTTATCGCACTGGGTGTCATATCCTTTATGGTGTACGGTCTATCGAAAACAGTAACTACGATCATTAACAGGGTTGCAGTTCGGCGGCCTGTTGTATCTATGACATTAAAAAAATCGTATTATTATGCATCAGTGATTGCGCTGGCTCCTGTTATAATCATCAGCTTGCAATCTGTTGGTAGCGTCGGTGTTTATGAGGTAGCATTGATTACGCTGCTAGTCGCGATCGGATGTCTTTATGTCGCGAAACGAACTGCATAAATACAGTATTTGATTTGATATGCTTATGCTATAATTACAGATATGAATCCGGAACTTCCTGCACCACAGTTTAACCCAGAGCAGGCTCCTATGCAGGGTGGCCAGAATCAAGAATTCGGCCAAAATCTCCCAAACCCTGAATTTGTAGGTGAACGATCCCGTGAATACGAACAGCAAATGCGTACGGTTGATACGTCTGCTACACCGCCGCCTCCACCTATGCCGATGGTAGTTCCTGCGCCAGTCGTCGCGGCGCCTTCGGTTGCACCTCCGGCAAGAGACGATAATCCTATACTTGCGTCAGACGATGATCTGATCGAAAAAGAGTGGGTCGACAAAGCTAAGCGCATTATCATGGATACGAAGAATGACCCCTACCGCAGAGAGCAAGAGGTAAGTAGGTTGCAGGCTGACTATCTACGTAAACGATACGGAAAGGAGCTAGGTACTGCTGATTAGCGGTATAATGAAATACTAACCATGGCGGGTGTTTTTGTAGCAATCTTTGTTTTTATCTGTATCGGCGCAACGGCGTTGTTTGTCGTGTTTACTCAGTACAAAAAAACATTACGTGAAGCAAAGAACTACGAACGTGGACTAAAAATGGTTCCAATGTTCATTCATTTACCTCCAGCGAGCGAAGACATCGAAAAGGGCGGTCGCGACGAACGTGACATCACTGAAGAGGCGCTTTCAGAAGCGCAGGTGATGTATAACATCATAGCCAGTACTGCGACCAAGGGTTTTAAAAACAAAATTTATGGTCAGCGCCATATCTCTTTTGAAATTGTCGCAAAGGGTGGCTTGGTGCACTACTATACAGTTGTTCCTATTGCTTTAGTTGAAACAATCAAACAAGCTATCGCTGCGGCTTATCCGTCTGCACGACTAGAAGAAGTCAGCGAGCACAATATTTTCAGCCAGGCCGGAAAAATGAGCGGCGTGATTGGTGGTGAATTCACCTTAAAGAAAAGCTTTGTGTATCCTATTGCCACCTACCAAGAAACCAAACGCGATGCGGCAAGGGCTTTACTGAATGCGCTGTCGGCTGCCACTCGTGAAGACGGCGTTGCGGTGCAATTTTTGTTACGCCCGGCTCGTGAAGGCTGGGTTCGCTCATCCGTCGATGCAGCCAAAAAGATCAAAGACGACAAGGGGAAGTCTAAGGGCTTGGGTGTGGATAGTGCGAAAGGCATGGCAGAATTGCTATGGAAGCCGCCAGAGGCTGGAGAAAAGAAACCCGAAGAGAAGCAGCTGACATCACTCGAGGAAGAAGTGGTCAAGGCGATAGAGGATAAAACCCGCTACCCTGGATATGAAGTACTTGTCCGTGTTGTTGTATCGTCGAACACGACAGAACATTCACAGAGCTTACTAAAGAACATTGTTGCTGCTTTTTCACTGTTTGATTCACCGAGCAACAATGGATTCAAGTTTACGATTGCTCGTGATGTCGAAGAATTAGTGACTTCATTTATCTTTCGATTCTTCCCGCAGGGAATTAATTCTAATATTCTGAACAGTATAGAATTGGCGACAGTGTTCCATCTGCCAAGTCAAAATAGTATTCCGACGTCAAAAGTACAACGTCAGATGAGTAAGCAAGTCGATGGCCCTACGGAGTTAATGGACGAAGGTTTGATGCTAGGAGTCAATGAATTCCGCGGTACGAAGAAAGAAATTCGCCTGAGTCAGAACGACAGACGTCGTCATACATACATCATTGGGCAGACAGGTGTTGGTAAATCTGGGTTCATGGAAAACCAGGCATATCAGGATATGCTTGACGGTCGCGGCTTTGCCTTTATTGATCCGCACGGAGACGTCGTAGAAAATCTGCTGGCTAATATACCAAAAGAGCGTGTCGAAGATGTGATTTACTTTAATCCGGGCGACCTAGAGAATCCTATTGGACTGAATCTGTTTGAATATGACACCGAAGATCAGAAAGACTTTTTGGTGCAAGAGTCTATATCTATGCTGTATAGTCTGTACGACCCAGGGCATACCGGCATTGTCGGGCCTAGGATGGAGCATATCTTCCGTAACTGTGCGTTGCTATTAATGTCTGATCCGGCCGGAGGCACGTTTATTGATATTCCAAAACTGCTCGTCGATGATGAATTCATGAAGTCGAAGCTGAAATACGTTACGGATCGCCAAGTTCTTGATTTCTGGACCAAGGAATATCCTGCTTCACAACGCTCGAACGAATCTGGCGAAGTCACTAGTTGGGTAGTTAGTAAGTTCGGTCCATTCCTAAGTAATACTATGATGCGAAACATCATGGGACAAACCAAGAGTGGATTTAACATTCGTGATGTCATGGACAATAAAAAGATCCTGCTAGTCAACCTCTCTAAGGGTAAGATGGGTGAGCTAAACTCGAAGTTAATCGGCATGATATTTGTTATGAAATTTCAGGCTGCGGCGATGGCGCGCGCTGATATCGCCGAAGCGGACCGTCAGGATTTCTGTCTGTTTGTGGATGAGTTCCAGAACTTCGCCACTGAATCGTTTGAATCAATTCTATCAGAGGCACGTAAGTATCGTTTGAATCTGATCCTTGGTAATCAGTTCATGACGCAGCTGACGGACAAGATCCGTGAAGCTATTATTGGTAACGTGGGAACGGTGATTAGTGGACGTATCGGTGTAACCGACGCCGAGTTGATGGTGAAGAAGTTTTCTCCAACATTTGACGCAGAGGACCTGACAAAGCTACCTAATTACCAGGCAATTGCGTCTGTGATGGTGCACAACGTGCCATCTGCGCCGTTCAGTATGTCTTTGTTGCCACCAATGTGCAAGGACAATCCTCAGCTAGGTGATGCTATGAAGCGACTGTCTTCAACCAAATACGGCTACAGTCGAGCAATTGTTGAAAAAGAAATATTTACCCGGCTAGAACCGCCAAAGCCTAAAGCGCAGATACCCGCTGGACGTCCTAGTGCTGCTCCTGCACCTGGTGTAAAGCCGAGCGGCGGGGGATCGTTCCTGGATGAGTGGCTAGCGAAGCGGCAGCAGATGAACCAACCGGGAGGTTCAGTAAAGCCTGGAGCTGTTAGCGTTGGCCCTAGTCAGCAGCCGAGCAGTCGGCCACCGATTAGTGCAAATCCGTTCAGCACTCCTGTAAATACTGCTAATCCTGCGCCTTTTGCGGGCACTGCGCCACAAAATCAATTCCAGCCAGTTAGTGCGCCTCCACAGCCTATGACACGCCCGACAGCGCCGGCACCTTTCACTCAGAACGTCACCCCGCAGCAACCCTTGCCTACAGTGAATAATTATAGCCAACCACCTATTCAGCCGAGCCAGGGTTCCGTTTCACCTACGCCACCATACACGCAGCCTTTTATGCCCGCTGCAGTGTCATCAGCACCTGCGCAGCCTGTCGTTGGAGCTGTAGCTACGCCTGAACCTATAGCCTCGCCAGCGAATGAAGTTATTCAACCGCAGCCAGAGCCTGTAGCTGCGGTAGTGCAGCAGTCACCTCAGGAAGTAAGCGTACGTTTGCGCTAAAGCGAGTAAAGATAACAGTATATAAATAACCCTCGCTTTGATGCGAGGGTTATTTATATACTGTTAGTGAATTGCTATTTGGTATCCATAGTATTTTGCCACGAGGTACAGTATGGTGATAGTAACGAAAGCAAAGATGCTACTGACGAATAGCGCATTTGGTCGTGCGACGGTGGCGCCGAGTACGTTTGTGGTCTTCTCAACGGCTTTGTTATGGATGAACTTGCTAAATACGCGTCCAGAGGGGCTCATGTCAGATTGAATGTGCGACATCTGCGAATGGAAACTCGCCTCGCGCTGCTGCTTGCTGGGGCTATGTCGCCGCTCGGCTGGTGATCGTTCGCGCGGCAGTGATGCCTGCTTTTTTTCACTAATCGATTCAGCGCCATTAACCGCTTCTGCAGCGAGTGAAGTCTCATTTTCATCGCGAACATTTGTCTCTGCTGTTTCAAATGAGCTTTTGAGAATTTCCTTTTGCTTTTCGGCTATCTCCCGAAGCTCGACGCTCGAGTCTCTGTTGTGCTCACTATTTTTTTGGGGCATTTCGTGTTTCATGAGTATTTTTAAAGCACTCCGTTGTTAATGCTATGTCTAATCATTCTAATTTCTGTTTTGAGTTGACGGGTTTTGAGGTAGAAGAATGTTGTTATAGCCAGGAAGGCTGTAATGAACACAATATTTATCCCAATTGTCGTCGGAGGCAGCTGCCCTAGGACTGATTCAAGGCCTTTGAGCGCGGGGCATTCAACAGTAATTCTATCTGTTGTGCCGAACGATGTACTGAGTACGCAGTCATACGAACTTGCGTTGCTTGACCCTGTGGCGGTAGCCGCGATTGTCGATGCGATTTGCACAACGTAAGTTCGTTGTTCGTTTTGTCCTGATGCTACCGTAGAAGGTGGCCATGATAATTCCTTGGTTTCGCTGTCGAGTAGACCGCCGCCTGCATCCACTAAGGTTGCGTATTCAAGTGTATCACGGAGGTTGACGACTATTTGCGAAGTGACAGGTTTGTCGCTATCGTTCTGGCGTGCAACCGTAAAGCGAATTTTGTCGAACGGCTTCGCTGTCGATTGCCCAGCTTGTATGTTTTGGGATGTGTTAAAACTGCTGATCGTTTGAGTGAGCGGTGTCGTTTGGGCGACTGCGGCAATCTGCGTGGGTACACCCTTAGTGACAATACTAGCGTTTGACTTGATAATTGCAAACCAACCGGCCTTCTGTGATGATCCGACGTAGGCACTGTATGTAGTGCCATTCTTTTTGGTCGTATCGCTCGCATCAGACAGCGCTAATGGGCTAGTATGGCGCAGTCCGCTTCCGCCGGCACTACGTTGGTAGGAAAAGCTCACTTCACCTTCCTGCGGGCTGTACTGGGCGTAGCGGGTCACCGAATAGAGTGAGTCTTTCGAGTTAATCGTTGCAGCTGTTGCATCGACAATCTCGCTCCTCGTGACGCCAACCGCTGAATAGATATCCTTGATGTCGTCGGTATTCTTGTCATATAGTTCTAAAAGCTCGGTAGTGTTCGTGATCCCACCTCTGACCAGGTCTTGTTCGCTTGATGCATTTGCTGATTCTGGAGGAGAAAATACAGCAAGTGACTGCATCACCAGCGCGAGAACGGCAAAAACAATTGTCATACGCCGCGTTACCTCTTCTTTACGGAGACGTTTAGCATAAAAGCTCACCTGCGTTATTAACGCTGGACTAAATGATAAGTTAGAAACTAATTTGCGGAACATAATGTTTGTATTTTATTTTTACCTCTTATAGTGTAGATTAGCATAAGAATTGTGTTCAGTGCAATACCCTTGAGTGAATACAAATAGTTCGATATAATAGACGTAAAGTAAATAGCTGACAGACTAAGTAGTGAGGGAATAATGGTAAAAAAAACAGACGACGGCTCGTATGACGGGTCGCAAATTCAAGTACTCGAGGGTCTCGAGCCTGTTCGTAAGCGTCCGGGAATGTATATCGGCAGCACCGGCTATGATGGTGTTCATCACCTAATCAAAGAAATCGCAGATAACAGTATTGACGAGGCCATCGCTGGCTATGCCACAAAAATCGACGTATTGCTACTCGAAGACGGTGGTATTACTATTACCGACGACGGTCGAGGTATACCTGTCGATAAAAATGCAAAGACGGGACTTAGTACGCTTGAGACGGTACTCACGGTGCTGCATGCGGGTGGTAAATTCGGTAACGGCGGGTATAAAGTTTCATCCGGGCTCCACGGAGTAGGGTCAAGCGTCGTTAACGCTCTTTCTACAAAGCTTATCGCCGAGGTTGCTCGTGAAGGTCAGCTGTATCGAATGGAATTTGCCCAAGGTGCAACGACAATGCCTCTCAAAAAGCTCGGTAAAACGGATCGAACAAACGGTACGAGAATAACCTTCTATCCAGATCCGACGATCTTCAAAGAGACTGTAGAATTTGACTATAAATGGGTTGTTAATTACCTGCGTCATCAGGCGTACCTGACGAAGGGAATCTACGTAAGAGTCAGAGACGAACGTACCAAAGAACGAGCCGCCTTTTACTTTGAGGGCGGTATTCAGAGCTACGTAAAGCATTTGAACATCGGTAAGGACGTCGTTAGCGACAGTGTGTTTTATGTCGAAAAGACCGTCGAAGATTCCGGTGTTGAGATTGCCGTTCAATACAATGAAACGTTTGTCGAGACAGTAAAGCCATTTGCTAACAACGTTTTGACGCCAGACGGTGGAACGCACTTGATCGGATTCCGCTCGGCCCTGACTCGCGTCATCAACGACTATGCTCGAAAGAGTAGCCTCCTTAAGGAAAAAGAAGATAACTTGACTGGTGATGATATCCGCGAAGGTTTGACTGCAATTATCCTCGTAAAACTACCTGACCCGCAATTTGAAGGCCAGACAAAGAACAAGCTTGGTAATCCTGAAGTCCGGCGATACGTCGAGCAGGTGATGAATGAATACTTTAGCTATTATCTGGATGAAAATCCAAATGTTGCAAAAAAGATTGTCGGTAAAGCGCTGCTTGCAGCTCGCGCCCGCAAAGCTGCCCGCGCTGCCCGCGATAACGTTATTCGTAAGGGTGCACTTGATGGACTCAGTTTGCCAGGAAAGTTGGCTGATTGTAGCAGCAAGAATCCTGCCGACTCAGAAATTTATATCGTCGAGGGAGACTCTGCTGGTGGATCGGCGAAATCTGGTCGCGACAGCAAGACGCAGGCCATTTTGCCGCTTCGCGGTAAAGTACTGAATGTTGAACGTGCACGATTAGACCGTATGTTGAACAATAACGAAATCGTCAGTCTAATCAAGGCACTTGGCGTCGGAATCGGCGATCAGTTTGACGTTGCTGGCCTTCGTTACCACCGAATCATCATTATGACCGATGCCGATGTTGACGGTAGTCACATCTCGACATTGCTGCTGACGTTCCTGTTCCGTTACATGCGTGAGGTGATCGATGGTGGTCATGTGTATCTGGCAAAGCCACCGCTTTTCCTATTGAAGGGATCTAACAATAAACGCTTTTATGCCTATAGCGATGAAGAGCGCGATGACATCCTTCGTCAGTTGATCGATGAGCGAAAAGAGCGCGGAACGGCGATAAACCCGGCGGATTCAACATTGAAACAGGCTGGCTTGAATGATATTCAGCGCTACAAGGGACTTGGCGAAATGGACGCGGAACAACTGTGGGATACAACGATGAATCCTGAAAACCGTGTGTTAGTGCAGGTGAAGGTTCAAGATGCAGAACTCGCAGATGCTATTTTCACAAAGCTGATGGGTGATGAAGTGCAGCTACGAAAAAGCTTTATCCAAACGCGCGCAAAAGATGTTAACCTCGAAGAATTGGATGTGTAAAAATGGACAACGATGATAAAAATACACCAGTAGAGGGCGAATTGATCGCTCCAGTGCAAACGCACTCGAAAACAATGGAGAGCCGAACCGTCGAGGATGTGATGGAAGATAGCTTCCTGAAGTACTCAATGAGTGTTATCATTGACCGCGCGTTGCCTGACGTTCGTGACGGCATGAAGCCGGTTCACCGACGTATTCTTTATACGATGGGTGAGCAGGGGTTGCGACCCGGCGGTAAGTTCGCAAAATCTGCACGTATCGCTGGTGAAGTGATGGGTAAATATCACCCTCATGGCGATAGTTCTATCTATGATTCGATGGTCCGTTTAGCGCAAGATTGGGTGATGCGCTACCCACTCGTTAACGGACAGGGGAACTTTGGTTCGATGGACGGTGACCCGGCAGCTGCCAGTCGCTACACCGAGGCACGACTAGGTCGACCTGGTAACGAGATGTTGAATGATCTCGAAAAAGAGACAGTTGATTTTCGTGATAACTATGACGGATCCGAACAAGAACCTGTTGTGCTTCCGGCGAAATTACCAAACTTGCTGCTAAATGGACAAGTTGGTATTGCTGTCGGTATGGCGACAAATATTCCGCCACACAACCTGCGAGAGCTAGTGGATGCGACAATCGAGCTGATTGATAATAAAGAAGCGACAATTGACGACCTATTGAAGCATGTTAAAGGCCCTGATTTCCCGACTGGTGCGGTCGTTTACGGCGGCGCACCTATGAAGCAGGCGTATCAGACCGGTCGCGGCAGTGTGACAATTCGTGCGATTGCAAACATTGAAGAGACTAAAAAGGGTCGCCATCAGATTATCGTGACGGAAATGCCGTATGCTGTTAATAAAGCAACGCTTATTGAAAAGATCGCTGACCTTGTTAAAGAAAAGAAGCTGACAACAATTAGCGATCTACGAGATGAGTCAGCCCGAGGTGTGGTTCGCGTGGTTATCGAGTTGAAGAAGGATGCTTACCCAAAGAAAGTTCTGAATCAGCTATATAAAATGACAGCGCTTCAAACGAGCTTCCACTTTAATATGCTAGCGCTGATCAACGGTATACAGCCACGAGTACTTGGTTTACAAGAAATCCTGAGTGAATTCCTCAAGCACCGCCAAGTTGTTGTTCGCCGTCGTACTGAATACGAACTTCGCAAGGCGAAAGAACGTGCTCATATTTTGGAAGGCTACAAAATCGCACTTGATCACATCGACGAGGTGATCAAAACGATTCGCGCCAGCAAGACTAGTGAAGAGGCTGAAAAGAATTTGATCGAGAAGTTCACTCTGAGTGAGATACAGGCAAAGGCGATCCTGGCTATGCAACTTCGCCGGCTGACCGGACTAGAACGTGATGCGATTGAAAATGAACTTCGCGAACTATTGAAGCTAATCTCGGAGCTGGAAGCTATTTTAGCGGATGAAGAAGAGATCCTAAGGATTATCAAGACGGAACTATTAGAAATGCGCGAAAAATACGGCGATGATCGTCGTTCGCAAATTATTAATCACGAGCTTGGTAAATTTAGCGACGAAGAGTTGATCCCTGAAGAAGATAGCGTTATATTGCTCACAACCGAAAATTACATCAAACGCACACTGTTGAGCGAATATCGACGCCAAAATCGCGGCGGTAAGGGTAAACGGGGCATGACGACCAAAGAAGAAGACATCATCGACCAACTGATTCCAGCCAGTACGCATGATTATCTGCTGTTCTTTACCAACCGTGGTCGAATCTTCCGTCTAAAGGCATATGAAGTGCCTGCAGCGAGCTTGGCGGCCAAAGGTGTAGCTGCGGTTAACTTACTACAGATGCAACCAGAAGAGAAGATTACGTCTATTATTCGTCACGAAAAGGACGCAAAAGACGACGGCTACCTATTTATGGCAACGATAAAGGGTACGATCAAAAAGACGCCACTCAAGGATTACGCGAATATTCGTACGAATGGCTTGATTGCAATCAAACTGGATGATGGTGATGAGCTTCGCTGGATTCAAAAGACGACAGGTGAACACGATGTGATCATTTCGACATCTGCAGGTCAGGCAATTCGATTCAGCGAAAAGGATGCTCGGCCGATGGGGCGTGCTGCTCGTGGTGTTCGTGGAGTTCGACTACGGCCAAACGACAGTGTTGTCGGCATGGACATCGTCGATGATGACGGTCGAAAGTTACTAGTTATCAGCCAGAACGGTTACGGCAAAGTTACGAAAGTTGTTAACTTCTCTAGCCACAAGCGTGGCGGCGTCGGTATCAAAGCGGCAGTCGTGACTGCAAAGACCGGTCCGATCGTGGCGGTTCGTACGCTAGAAGAGTCTGCAAGCGAAGTATTGATGATATCGAACAAGGGCCAGGCAATACGTGTTGGGTTGAAAGACATTCCAACTCTTGGCCGTACAACGCAGGGTGTTCGTATCATGCGCATGAGCGAAGGCGACAAAGTTTCATCACTTGGCTTGATGCCCGAGCAGCCAGTTGAAGAGGATGGCGAAGAAGAATAGGGATGGAGTTATTTTCTCCCTATCTAGTGGCGGTGGCGGCGGGATGGATCGTCGCCCAAGGAGCCAAGTACATTATCGCCGGCATTAAAGATCGTAGCTTTCGTGGCCTACGGCAGCTATATATGTCAGGTAATATGCCGAGCGCACATACTGCGACGGTCATGGCGTTAGTGACGGTAATCGGGATAAAAGATGGAATCGACAGCGGGCTCTTCGGGCTCGCTGCTCTTTTTGCCAGTATTGTTATGTACGACGCGGTAATGGTGCGTCGATCATCAGGAGAGCAAGGTATTGCCGTGCAGTCACTGATAAAAGAGTTGAAAAGTACTATCGCATTACCACGTGCAGCTAAGGGTCATCAGCCCCTTGAAGTGCTTGCTGGAGCAGTAATTGGCGTGCTTATCGGCGTAGTTGTGTTTTTAGCTACAAAATAGTTTCAAAATACCCTTGACGATGTTCGTGATCGTGAGGTATGCTAAGTATCAGTCTGGTCGCCACCAAGCAAGGGAAACCGAAGCGAGGCAAGTGCGATACACAACGAATGAGTGGACATGTAACAATGTGTGAAATGCGAGTTGAACAGATGATTATAGAACTTTGACAATTTAGTTGTGCAATATCATCGTCAGTTTATATGAGTTTGATACATACTTTAATGTATCATTTTATGGAGAGTTTGATCCTGGCTCAGGATGAATGCTGGCGGCGTGCCTAACACATGCAAGTCGAGCGGTAACAGGTCTAGTTTACTAGATGCTGACGAGCGGCGAACGGCTGAGTAACGCGTAGGAATGTGCCCCAAAGTGAGGAATAAGCATCGGAAACGGTGTCTAATGCCGCATATGATCTTCGGATTAAAGGATTTATCCGCTTTGGGAGCAGCCTGCGTACGATTAGATAGTTGGTGAGGTAAAGGCTCACCAAGTCGACGATCGTTAGCTGGTCTGAGAGGATGACCAGCCAGACTGGAACTGAGACACGGTCCAGACTCCTACGGGAGGCAGCAGTGAGGAATCTTCCACAATGGGCGAAAGCCTGATGGAGCAACGCCGCGTGCAGGATGAAGGCCTTCGGGTTGTAAGGAGTGAAATCCGTAGATATTAGAAGGAACACCAATGGCGTAGGCAGGTTACTGGACCATTTCTGACGCTAAGGCACGAAAGCGTGGGGAGCGAACCGGATTAGATACCCGGGTAGTCCACGCCGTAAACTATGGATACTAGCTGTTGGAGGTATCGACCCCTTCAGTAGCGAAGCTAACGCGTTAAGTATCCCGCCTGTGGAGTACGGTCGCAAGACTAAAACATAAAGGAATTGACGGGGATCAGCACAAGCGGTGGAT
>SEAL01000017.1 GCA_004145215.1 Chloroflexota bacterium
TTGGTGCTGGAAGTAGGACTCGAACCTACGAAGCCGAAAGGCGGGAGATTTACAGTCTCCTGTGATTGCCACTACACGATTCCAGCATATGCTTTCCGCTACAAAACAACATCAATATGTTATCTTGTCTTGGAGCCGCTTTACGGATTCGAACCGTAGACCTGCTGTTTACAAAACAGCTGCTCTAACCAACTGAGCTAAAGCGGCATAGGTAGTAGTGGAATGTTCGTTATGTCGCAAAAACGGCATAAGTACAAAAACTATTTTACCGGATGTTTGACCTATATTCAATAGCAAAAGTGTCTTCGCTATCAGTATATTGACAATAACTAATTAAAATGATAAAATAGTAGTAATGCTTAATAAAGGAATAGCCCGTGTATAGCTCACTCAAACAATCACTCTCATCTTGGAACGACCACACGTCAGATCGTCAAAAACTTCAACATACATTCATTGCAATCGCAATTATATTAATCATTGTCGCTGGTGTACTAGGACTACTCAATCAGTCATTAGGTCAGCAGATCTTGGCTGTATCGATTGCGGCGGCCGGCGTATTCCTCGTAAACGCTGTTGTATGGGCGTTATTACAATCATTCGTGCTATTTCGCCTCCGTGAAGAACCTATCCAGCGAGTAGCCATTGAAAAGCCACTCAAAACGACACGTACGAAATCTCGAACTGTAAAAGCAAAGAAGTAGTCGAAATTATATCATGATATACTAAGAATATTATGATAAAGACTGCACAAATCGTTGGTGAAAAGAAACCGTTTTATACTCGTAAAAAAGTAATTATATTAGTACTCGTTGCACTGTTCCTGATCGTGCTGTTCGCATCAAGCGCGAAACGTATTGGAACCGGACAGATTGGTGTTGTCACACAGTATGGCCGTGTGACAGGGCGAGAATTGACTGAAGGATTGTCATTCGTTCTGCCATTTGGATTGAATAACGTTACCGTTTATGACATCAAGGTTCAAAAAGAAGCCGTATCGAGCACAGCAGCCAGCAAAGATTTGCAGGACGTATCGAGTCAGATCGTCCTAAATTATAACCTAGAGCGAGGTAGCGTTAGCCGTGTTCACCAAACAATTGGCGCACTCTATGTCGACAAGATCGTTACACCTGCGATCAATGAAGTATTCAAAGCAGCCAGCGCTGAATACACTGCGTCAGAGTTGATTACTGAACGTAGCAAACTAAAGGCCGTCGCTCAAAAAACATTGATCGATCGTTTGGCGCCGTACGGTATCAAAGTTAGTGAACTGAGTATTGTTGATTTCAAATTTAGTGATAGTTTCGGTAAAGCGATTGAAGAAAAGCAGGTTGCTCAACAGAACGCTGAACGCGCTAAATTTAACCTCGATGCAGCCATCACAGACGCTGAAGCGCAGCGTGCACAAAGCGAAACCTTGACGCAAGAGTACTTACAGAAACAAGCCATCGAAAAGTGGGATGGCAAAATGCCGACATACATGGGTGGTAACGGCGCAGTGTTCAACATTCCTTTGCAGTAAACGATATTGGCACATCTCGGGTAATTTGTTACAATTATCCGAGATGTACATCACTGGGACTATAGTCGTAGGTAAGTGTACGCCAACGAGGTAATGCCGCGATAGCTCAGTGGTAGAGCACTTCCATGGTAAGGAAGGGGTCCTGGGTTCAAATCCCAGTCGTGGCTCCATGATATGATTGACCTCTATGCATAATCATATATTTATGCTAGAATTAATAAGATTGCATTAATAAACTTAAGTGAGTAAGAGATGGCAAAGAAGAATACAAAGCGCAAATTGGTTGGACTAGTTAGTGAGTTAAGTGGCCACCGTACGTACTACACGACAAAGAATACACAGAATACGACTGAAAAAATCAGCTTGAAAAAGTATGATCCAATCGCTCGTAAGCATGCTTTGTACACCGAAACAAAAAAGAACCTCGGTCGTAACGAAGTCAAAGCTCGTAAAGGCTAACCAAGAAAATACAACTCGCATTCAGCGAGTTGTATTTTTGTTTAGGCTATTCCATCTATATGGCGAGCTAGCCAAATGCCGTAGTGCATCATTTTTGTCAGTAATTGATCTGACACTTTTTGATTATTCACGAACACGAATAAACTATCTTCATATAGTTCGATACTAAACGGTTCTTTGTGGTGCGCCATCTTTGTCGTTATGTCGCTAGGCAATAGTCGATTGATGTGCTCGGTGTCTGCCAATGACCCGAGTACTGTGCAATGATCCTGGAAAGCGTTCGCTGTAGCGTGTGATAGCGGTATATGACGCAATTGGCGATGCTCGGACAGTACCTTTGCATAGAATGGTTTATCGAGGCTGCTAGCGCCAACGATAACCAACGGCTGATCAGTCGACTTCTTTAAATCGAATTCCATGACGTGCCAATTATGTACGGCTTCGATACCATTTACATCTTTTTCGGTGGTTTGTCGCTGCACATAGACTAGATCATAGCCGTCATGAGCACCAATACAAAGGTTCTTGTCGCGTTGGTGCAGGGCAGCGGTAATACCACGGACCACAGGTACACTGTAATCATGAACGTTTACCGTTCTAAAATAGATTAACTTGTGCTTTTCTGCGAACTGAACGACAGCACGAGATTGTAGGCGAACTTCGGACGCTGCAAGTAAATCATAGATCTTTGCTGTATGATACTGGATTCGCGACAAGTTGCCGGCCATTATTTACTTTCAGTCAGCGTATCGAGCAATGTCGCGACGTATTCAGCATGACTCCAGGTCAGTGGAGATGGCGATATGTGGGTCGAATCGTTCGGATTAATTTGTTCGGACATCATGCTTGTCGATGTGCTGTTTGTCCTGACCCATTCGATCAGTGATGTCGCTAATTCTGATTGGTCTGTTTCTAGGTAGTATTGCGCCATCCATAGGGTCGTTATGAACCACCAGTTTCCTTGTGAGGCATCATCAACTCGATGGTAATTATCGTTTTCGTAGCGAGGGTATGCGATGACACCGTTAGAGTTTTTGAATGTTTCGACGAATGTTTCAACTGCAGCGGTCAATTCATCACTGCCGACAGGGAACAATCCAAACATGAATGACCCAAAGATGCTCGAGGAGTCGATTGTGTCGTTCTTTTCGATGATGCCGTCTTTTACAATAACGCCCTTGTAGAATGCTTTTCGATCAGCATTGTAGAGGTGTTTGTGCGCGGCAGTCGCGATATCTTCTGCGCAGGCACGCCATTTAACGGCACTATCAGAATCACTCGCTTCATCGGCCAGATCAGCAGCTGCGAGTAGTGCGGCATAAACAGTCGCAGTTGTGTACGTTGTCGTCAAAAAGACTTCTTCCCACAAGTCATAGCTAGGTTTTGGTAAACCTGTTACTTCATCGATATGACCAGCCATGAATTCAGCCATCGGCTTGACCATGCTCTCGTAAAAATCATTCAGTAACTTGAAATCTTTTGTCGTGTGATAGAACTGAGAGAAGACAAATACGACGAGAGCAGTTTCATCTTCCTGGATAGGCGGCGCAACGACGTCTCCATGGACATATGGATGCCAACTGGCACCCAAGCCGCCGTCTGCGCGGTATTTCTGCATCAAATAGCCTGATGGATGCAAGCCTCTGCGGCAGAATTCAAAGAATCGGTATGGCTCGTCTGTGTAGCCCATGCGAATCAATGGCCACAGAACATAGGCGCCATCACGTGGCCAGCAGTAGGCGTAGGCGTCACGTGAATAGTTCAGCATCGAGCTATCAGTACTTGCAATGACGGCACCACGATTATCTACCTGTGATTTAATGATCATAATGCTTCGCAGGAATGAATCACGCTGAGCTTCGGGGAGTTTTGCTGCCATTTCGTTGGCAGGTTCTAGCCATGTGTGCCACCATGCGGCAGTTTTATGGAGTCGTTTGTTGACGGTGTCATTACGAATTTGTTTATCAATGTAGAGCGCTTCACGAGTCGATGTACCTGCAGCAATCCAGTAATGGACGCGTTCCGAACTATGCGCATCGACATTGATAGTGAATCGAACTGTCGAATCGACGCGACCATGTTCGACATTGCTGCCGGATAGTTCGCCGTCGTCAGCGTCGCGGTAGGTTCCTTCGTGGTTTTCGATACCGAATAGCCCAATGCTATGTTGGTCAAATGGCTGATCATTATGAAGTCCCGACACGATAAATGCGCGACGGCCACGGTAATGTAGGATCGCGTCGCTATCTGGTAGGTACTGCGCGGTGTCGGTATTGCTGCGCGAATCACCGATGGCAAATGCTTGGTGCATGAACAGTCGAACTTCACGCGGATTATCGCGTAGATTAACGACATGAATGTTACGTACGAACGCACTCATTTCGGAATCAACAAAATCGTCGATTTCTAGTAGTATTCCTAGTTCGTCATTGCGGGCAATGGTGTGGCCGATCAATGCGCGATGTGGGTAGCGGAATTTAAAATTCCATTCGCCGTCACTATCTAGCCAGCTGAGTTTGCCATCGACCCACACGCCGACGCGGTGGCGAGTCGATTGGCCCGCAGAATGATTTTCCAACCCAACATATGGGTAATAAAAGTCATGGACTAATCCATAATTATTTAATCCGACGTGCAATTCGCCGTTACTTAGTACAATTGGCCTAGCCATGGAGTCCTCCTATGTGGTGATGCTGCATGACGCGCCATCGTAAATCTCTGATAACGTTCATAAAGTACAAAAATGCATCGTACGGTGAATCATACGGACTAAAGTAGGCATGAACATCACCATCCTTTAACCACTTTGTGCTCATATAATATACATGATCTGACGTTTGTAATTTGCGCCAATCGGCAATCAGTCCGGCGTCACCGCTGCGGAGTACGTCGTTCTGCATTGCATACAGGTACTTTAGCGCTTCTTGTTGCAGGTTGTTGCCTGTCCAGGCGCTCAGATCTCGCTCGCTATCCGCCCAAGTAGTAGTGTGCGCAACTGGCAATTCACCAACGGGCTGGTGAATTGCGAGCGCTTCGGAGGTTGTTGCAAAACTAATTTCGCTATCGTTGTCATACGATGCAACAAAGTCTTCAAAGAAATCAAATATTCCAGTATCTTTCCATTGATGTTCGCCGAAGGTTTCATAGTCCATAAATAGATTAACCAACTGATTATTGCCGGCTAACGCATCGGCAACCCAGGTACGGTATTTATCTGTTTTTAGTGGCCACTCTGTCCAGGCTTGGTCACTGAACCGGAAAGCGATATCGTCGCTCAGTTGATAATTTTTTAGCAATAACCCGGTATTCGTGGTATTTTGCGGACGATACACATAATTAGGGCTTCGCCATTCTAGGATAGGATCCCAACCTTCTGCCAGTACGCCGGCAAACCCGTTTGCTTCAGCCCATTGTCCAACCTCGTCATTGTAGGCGAGTTCGGTATTACGGAATACCTTTGTTTCAACGCCAAATACTTCGCGAATTTTGTCACGATGCAACTGTACTTGCTGTTCAAATTCCCGGCGATCATAGAAAAACGCCAAGCTATGATAATACGTTTCCGACAGTAATTCGACGCGTCCGGTTGCAACAAGCTGTCGGAAGCTATCAATGACATCTGGCGCCCACTGTTGGGCTTGTTCCAAAAAAACACCACTAATACTGAGCGACAGTTTGAACTCCGGGTGATCGTTCAAAAGCTTTAGTAGTAGCGCATTCATCGGACGATATGATTTGTCAGCGACTTTTTGGAATATGAATTCATTATTCGCATCAGTTTCATACACTGGATTAGTAAAGTAGTCATGCGCTTCGCCAGTTTCAAATACAGTATAGGGTCGCAAACGGTATGGTTGGTGGACTTGCAGATATAGGACGATGGACTTCATTAAACAATTGCTCCGTTTTTCATTTTTGTGTAGATATCCAGGCATTGATGCGCAACATCATTCCAGGAAATCGTGTCGTATTCTTTTTTCACGTTTTGGCGTAGTTCTCGGGCCAGGCTAGGGGATGATGCAATCGCAATCAGCTGATCTGCGAGCGTATCCACGTCCCAAAAATCGAACCGATAGATATTTTTCAGTACCTCACCGACGCCAGACTGTTTGCTGATCATTAACGCGCTGTCGTGGTGTGCCGCCTCTAGTGCAGTCAGGCCGAATGGCTCGCTGACCGAACTCATGACAAAAATATCGGCCACTGAATACGAATCGCGCCATTTTTTGCCACGGACAAATCCCGTAAAGAACAGTTTGTCCGATATGCCCAGATCCGCACCTAATTGGATCAGTTCATCACGCTGTTCACCGTCACCAGCTAGCAGGAATACTAATTTGTCATATTTTTCGCAGGCTCGTGCTGCTGCACGTACGAAATGAGTCAATCCCTTTTGAACTGTGAACCGAGTTACTGTCGCGGCAACCGTATAACCCTCGTGCTTTAGTGCCTCTAGGTAGCGGTATGTTTGATAGTCATAATCATACGGATCAAAACTCGTTGTGTCGATGGCGTTATAGACAACCTCGACTTTGTCGGCAGGAATATTATAGCGATGCACGATGATGCTCTTTGTAATATTACTGACGGCAATGATTCGATCTGCCATCAACAGCGCTTGCTGTTCGATTTCATGAACAACTGGATTGCCATTAAGTTCACCGGATCGATCGAACTCGGTAGCGTGAACATGCACGATTAAGGGTGCATTTGTCAGCTGCTTTGCACGGACGCCTGCTTCCATCGTTAACCAGTCGTGCGCATGAATTGCTTCGGGTTTGACCGTCTTGACCAAATTTTCGACGAACTCAACGTAGCGTTTCTGCACGCCACGCATGTCTTTTAGGTCGTTTGCGTCCGCTTCCGACAAATTACGTTCTAGTAGCATATTACTGTCATATGCGCCCATGCCATAGCGTTCCAGTGGAAACACCGATGTTGCGCTATGAATACGCATAAAGTCGACCGATGGATGCTCTGCCTCGTACGGAACGACGAAATCAATATCAGCACCGTTCACGGCAAGTGCTTTTGACATGTGATAACATGCGACGCCCAGTCCTCCGCTATTATGCGGAGGCAGTTCCCACCCGAGCATTAAAATTTTCATAACGCTTGTTTCGACGATAGCGCGGTCTCGTCGGTTACTCCCTTTTCTCTTTTGGATTTCTTACCACCATTATAGTAATATGCTTGTGCTTTTACAATAGTAATAGCAGCTTTCATGACTGAATTATTCAGTCTCTCGAACAGAGTGTGATCGCCATGCGGCAATTGCCTGATCGTAGGGTAAAAGCGCACGATAATTCTTTAGTTCGGTCAAACGTCGTAGGACATAGCCTGTGCGTCCCGTTGCATAGATATTGCGCCATTCTGTATACGCCCAGCCGTCTCCAATAGGGAATGATTCTGATGGTTTCGGGTAGCGATACTTTTTGAACGGCCGCTGTGTAATTTTTCGCGCCAAGTGATCGGCGATGAACCTGGCGCTACGAATAGCAGTCCAGGCAACCCCCGCATTTGGTACTGCTGCATTATCACCGATAACATAGATGTCTTTAAACGCCTGCATGTGGTCATCGACAATGACTGGCATTGGCCCACGGTCAAGTAACGTGAACAGTTCAGGCTTTGTTGCAAAGAACGGATGGTTAGCCACGCCCGACGTCCATATCGCTGTCTTGGTCGGAACTTTTTTGCCTTCGATGATGATATTCTCGTCGTCGATCGATTCGACCTTGTGATTTACTAACACCTTCACGCCTAGTTTTTCCAAACGCTTCTGGACTTTTGCGCTGGCGGTGTTTGATGAGCGAGGTAGAATCTTTGGAGCTGCTTCGACTAACGTAATTTTGACAGTTCCTTTTGTCAGGTAGCGGTCTTTCAGTTCATGGAGATACGATTGCAATGCACCTGCTAATTCGACACCAGTCGGACCTGCGCCGATAACGACATAGTTTTTATCAAAGTGTTTGTCAGCTAGGACTTCACCTTTGATGTGTTCTTTGAATGCATTTACTTCCTTGAGGGTCTTGATGCCAAAACTGTGGTCTGCCATACCATTAATACCAAAGTAGGTAGTCACGACACCGATCGCAACAACCAGGTTGTCATAAGCGTATTTTTGCTTTGATGATCCGATAGCTAAATGCTTCTCGCCATCGATATCGACAACCGTGTCTTCAACGACAGTTACGTCGTGGTGATCGGCGAATATATCCTGCAGTGAAATGACAGATTCATTCACACTACGGCCAGTCGCTGTCGCATACAGTGTTGCATGATGCAAAAAGTATGGCTGATCAGATATTAAAGTTATTTTTCCCAATTGGCGCTTGCTGATTTCTAGCGCTGCAGTAATACCTGCAAAGCCACCACCAACGATCACAGTATGCATTGTTGTCCCCTCATAATAATCTTTATGCTAATGGTATCAGAAACAACAATTATGTGCTATATCAAATAACGATTATCGCGTATAATAGAGAAAAGTAATGGAAACAAACAAAGTAGCCCAAGACGCAACGCGTGAAATATACGAATTCCTGTTTCAGCCGAACGATTATCGCACGGTCCTTATTTTAATTGCATCAATAATCTTTGCCTACTGGGTCAGCCGATTCCTAGCAAAAGGTATCGTATTTATTGCACAAAAGGTTGCCGTACGTAGCGACGCAGAATCGCGCGAAGATAAACAGGCGGCCCTGCGACAAGTAGAAACCTACCTCAGTGTCGCAGTCGCGGCCGTACGCGCGATAGTCGTTGCAATCGTCGCCTATGTCGTCTGGATTCTATTGGCGCCACAGGGCAGTCAGAGTTTCCGTACGTCGGGCGCTGCAGCAATTGGCGCCAGCGCGTTCTTTATCGTTGTTGCGGGGCAGACATTAGGTATTGTCCTACGCGACATTACATCTGGCGCAACGATGATCATTGAAAAATGGTTCAATGTCGGCGATTACATAAAAGTAGAGCCCTTTATTGACGTTACAGGTGTGGTTGAGCGATTGACGCTGCGATCAACAAAACTTCGCAGTTTGAGCGGAGAGGTCATCTGGGTCCATAACCAAAAAATCGATGCTGTCCATGTGACGCCCCGTGGTGTACGCACCATGGCTGTCGACATCTTTGTTCATGACCGTGTTCGCGCAGAAAAAGAAATTGGCATGGCGATTGCCACTATTCCAACTGGCGCAACGATGCTAGCTCGACCACTTCGTATCAAATATTCAGAACGCTGGGGCGACGACCTATGGCGCATTACCGTCGTTGGGCAAACTGCACCAGGTAGGGAATGGCTGATCGAAAAATACTTTGTGAACGCACTAAAAGAAATCGACGCCGAAACCCCACGTAAAGACCGTCTATTGATTCACGAACCAATCGCCAGGTTTGCTGATTCTGTTGCCGATAGCAAATTCAAACGCGCCGTTCGTGTCAACAAAGACAAATAGGGCAATATGCTAGTGACCCAGGCGCAAAAGTCTGGTACAATATCTACTGTTATTCAATCTAGGGGCATAGTACAACGGTTAGTATATGGGTCTCCAAAACCTAGGATTGAGGTTCGATTCCTCATGCCCCTGCCATAGAAATACGAAACCTTCGGGAATAGCAAAGTGTATTTACTTAGTATATTGCATTAAAATTAATTATATGATATAATAATTAAGTAACCTATCGTAATCTAGCGAACAGGAAGTACATGTCAGATTCAACAGATCTACCTATCGAAACCCCCGACGAAGCATTCCTTCGTGCAATGAGCGGCGCTTCTTTCGGCAAGAACAGCAAAGTTGTACTGCCATCAGGAGCTGAGATTACTGGCGAGGAGGTTCAAGTTTTCAGTTCGGCATTCGCCAAGCGAGAACATGAGACTTCTCGACCTGGTAAGCACGAGTTTGGCGAGGCACGGTCTTTCGCTGATCTCCCAGCTATCGCTAGCCCAGTCAACGAAGTATCCAGGCGAAGGTCACACCGTCGACGAACGTGGTGGAAAATCTGGAATTGACCGCCGCCGAAAAGGCCCCGGCTGCATTTTGCAGTTCGTGCCGCTCGGCGGCCTTTTCGTATTCATATTATCGAACTCGTCCTCCAGCGGCTGACAAGTCAGAAATTCATAAAATAAAACCGCTAATTCAGCTCTATTTTTAATTACGACAAAATATAAATAGAACAGTTTAATTTTGCTATTATAAAGATAATGAAAAATCTAGTCCTTGCCGTCAGTCCTGATTCTTCACTCGATTTACTGAAGCCGCATGCTGACATTATTGTGCTGGATAAAGACGTGCCTGAATTCGTTGATGAATATTACGATACGGTCTACATACGAAGTCATTTCAGCCAGCCATCAACTATGCCTCAAAATTTTCAGAGTGAAATTGAAGAAGTAGTTGAACGCGTTAAACATACTAATAATAATGTTAGATTCATTGACGGTATGTATACTGTTGATGCGATCGTAGCGTTTGAAGATAAGTGGCTGCAATACGAAACATTCAATGAATTCATGCCACGAACGCAGCTGCTTGATACACATACTGATATTTCTAGTTTTGATCGGCCTATTTATAAAAACAGACTGTCATCACGAGGAAGTGGAGTTACATGGGATAGGCGGACAACGGAAGATTCAGTACATGGCTGGATAGTTCAAGAATCTATAGAGATAAAAGAAGAATTACGAGTCTATATCATTCTTGGCGAAGTTTACTCAGTTGGAGCGGTTAAGCGAAGTATGACAGAGGGCGATAAGGCTGAATCGGTTGATTCGAGAGCTTTATCGCAAGACGAAATCGATTTTACACGTAGAGCAATGAAGCAATCTCCCACCCTAGATATTGCAGGAATTGATATAGCACGCACAATAAACGGAAAGCTAATTCTATTGGAGGTGAATAGATCACCTGGATTCGCAAAGTTCTACGAGATTACGGGAGTTAATTTAGCAGATAGGCTTTATGAACGTAAAGACGATTATTGACATATTACAATTCATAGTGTATAATATAATTGATTCGTGCCTTGCGAATTGAGCTACTTTCCGCCTTAACAAGAAACGGGGATTAAAATGATTGTTTTCAGCGTGTTGTATGGCGTCCTACTCTTTTTGTGTTTCTTTGCCGCCGGAATGTCGCCAGCATTAGCTATCCACGTCCTGGCTTGTTATAAAGATGTAAAATCGGCAGCTAGATACTCCATACTAACCGTAATCTCTCTCGCTGTTCTATGGGAGTACCACTTTGTGGTTTTCACCATTGCAGTAGGCTATGCGGTAATATTTGCTATTTTCATGGCTTTCATCGACGGAGTCTCCGCGCTCGAAGACGCACGGTTCAGACGAGACAGAAGGAAGAACGGTTAAAGGCATGTACAATCAACTCGTTGCGACATCGAAGATCCAGCGAGCGCGCACTAGTTTACACTGGTGCGCATTTTTAATCTCAACGATAGATTCAAATTCGACTCAAATGATAATAACTATTCAATTCTAAACTGATGCTTTACTACCATCTAGACCAAATGAAGAACTGCATGAGCAGCGTAAAACAAAGAGTGAATATATTAGTGAATCTATATGCCTTATAGACAATTGGCCTCGGCTCTTGTTTATTGAAATTTACATAGTGAGCCGGAAATAGTTTGCTGCCAGCTGCCCACATCTTGCGTGGGTTAACAACCCAGCCCAAGCTTACTATTGAGATAAAGCCAAAGAATACTGAAAACGCAATATCGTGCATGAATTAATTATACATGAGGATTGGTAGCAGTAAGGGCCCGGCGTATATTAACGACCACCTGGTCTTCGTTCGTAAACACAATACCGTTCATACCCAATACTTTGGCAGCCTCGACGTTTTTCGTATCATCGTCGATGAATAATGTCGCTTCTGGGATAACATTCAGACTATTCAGTACGTATTTATAAATTTCGGGGTCGGGTTTTCGGAGACCCACTTCGTGCGATAGGAATAACTGATCAAAATCATCATAGATACCAGCGGTTCTGAGTGCTTTGGCGTGCGCTTCAATAGTATTGGATAGCACTACCAACTGATAGTCGCTTAAACCAAGCTCTTTGACGAGCTGCATTATTTTCACGTGCGCTTCAAGTTTTTTTGCGAATGCCCGGCCTAATAAATTTTCCGATACATCGACCGGTCTGACGCCATATTCTTTGGTCAGTTGTTGCCAAAACTCTGATTCGTCTATTTTTCCTGATCCGAGTAGGGCAATCTGATTTGCAAAAATATGTTTGAGTGTTGTTTGGTCTAGGTCGAGCTCATGCGTTAGATCTTTGGCCATGGCGGCATCTTGTTTAATTAGTACCCCACCGACGTCAAAGATAACAGTATTAATTTTGGTCATATTGCTAGTATACGCGAACGACAGCTCAGCTGTTACTGCTATAATTATGGCAATGACTATAATGGTACTGAAAATTGCCGGTAATGTATTCTATTTCATTGGGATTCTAATCCTCGTCCCGTCGGGTTTAATAATTATTACAAGCGTCAATAC
>SEAL01000076.1 GCA_004145215.1 Chloroflexota bacterium
GATGCAAGTGTCCAATAGGCAGGCCAAACGCCGGCATTGCCGGGTACTTTGACGCGAGCCTCTGTATAGCCATATTTATAGCTGAAGGATCGGCCGTTTTGCACCATACCAGAACTGTAAGGGTAGCCGTTTGTTGTACCTTTGTTGAGGGTCAATACCAAATTGCCACCTGACACTTTTGGATTGTTCGCTACATAAAACGCATCTTCGTACTGGGGGTTATAAGGATCTCCATAGCTACCGTTCGCTTCGCCGCGCTGCGTTGCCCATACGTTCGTGTTCAGACTGCTGCCATTGAATTCGTCTTGGAATTTTAACGTCCAGCTGCCGGCAACGCCAAGTGGTTTTGGTGCAGGGGTCGTGCAATTCGGAGGAGTTCCAGTTTGGCCACTAGGGCACGTGGGTGTCGGTGTTGGTGTGGGATTCGGAGTGGTCGGTGTTGTTGGTTTTGGCGTCGACCCTGTATTGCTACTATTACTACCACCGCTGGTCGAGGGTTTTGCTGATGAACCACCGCCTTGTGCCTGGCTGCCGGGTTGAACGGCTGGGTTACCTTCACCTGGTGTTGCAGGTGTGTTCGACTCGCCGCTTGGTAGTGACTTGTCATCGCTGGGACGATTACCTGATATCGAACCGGGTTTATTCGTTGACACATTCGTGTCACCAGGTGGGTTCGATCCGGTATCACGTGCATTCCGGACGACAGAGCCTAGATAGATTGCCGCTCCACCAGCAGCGAACAAAAATCCCAGCAAGCCTATGATCAGGAGGATTCGTTTTTGACGGGTTAGGGTATTATATAGTGAAAGGAGCATGGCGGATCTTTTTGTTTTAGGTTAGTTGTATGAATTAACATTAGCATAATAGTGCATAAAAAGCAATAGTAGTATAAAGTATATAATAACGCTTACGAATACTCTTGCAAAATGTGGTAAAATTTGCTATAATATATCTTGTTAAAGGGTATATAATAGAAAACAGTTATGGCAAAAAAGAAAAAAGTCTCGAAGAAAAAAGCAGCTCCGTCCGGACCGAAGCATAGGTTGCCGGCTGGCTTTTGGCGACAGGTATCTGCCGTCGCATTGCTGGCGTTTTCTGTACTACTAATTGTTGCATGGTTTGGTGCCGGCGGCCCGATTCTCAACTGGGTGCAGCAGACATCGCTCGACACAGTGGGCTATGCGGTTTATGTTGCACCATTCCTGTTTACTTATGTTGCTGTCGAAATCTTTAGGGCAGAACAAAACAAGCTACCGTTCGTTATGAAGTTCGCGACAGCATTGCTACTAGTGTGGTTCGCTGGACTATTTGGCCTGATGAAAGACGAGGTAGGGTCGAGCAATGGGGGTGTCGTCGGTGACACAGTCAACCAAGGCATGTCGATGCTGGTTGAAGGTCCTGTTGCAGCATTTATTTATGTATTACTGATCATTGTAACGATATTATTTGTTATACGGGTTTCGCCGATCACAATTATTAAGAAACTGTGGGAGTTGGTTCAGACTGATAAATCCGAGCAAGACACGAATGTCCAAGTAATGCGAAAGGCAGCGAGTGCAGACGTACCAGAAAAGAAATCGTCGCCAATTACCGACTTCAAGATGAACGCGGGTGTTCCGACGTTAAACCCGGATGAACTAGCGGCGATTAATAACGAAGATAAAAAGCCATCTAAACTATCTAGTCTGCGCGGGAGCGTCAAACAGGATAAAGCTGCCGAAGAGCAGGCGGCACTTGTCGCGGTCAGCGACCCTAACTGGAAATCGCCAAGTATCGAGCTACTCGAAAAGAAACAGTCACCAGCCGATGCCGGGGACGTGCAGCAGAATGCGCAGACAATCAAAGACACACTCAGTGAATTTAACATTGATGTCGACATGGAAGGCGCAAACATTGGGCCCAAGGTAACGCAGTACACGTTGAAACCACCGAGTGGCGTAAAGTTAACACGCATTACAGCGCTCGAAACGAATATTGCTTTGAACTTGGCCGCGCAGTCACTGCGTATTGAAGCGCCGATTCCAGGACAGCGAGCCGTCGGTATCGAAGTGCCGAACCGCCGCGCTGCCGATGTTCGTTTGTA
>SEAL01000077.1 GCA_004145215.1 Chloroflexota bacterium
GATTCGTAGTTGCCGCAGTCATAGCGCAAACGCTATACTAATCAACAGTCATCAAGGAGGGTAGATTGATCGCACAATGACGTGCATCTCTGATCCTAGGTGCATCTGCCCTTACACATGAAAGGATATGTAGCCATGAGCGTTACAGTCTACACAAAGCCAGCCTGCGTCCAATGCAACGCAACCTACCGTGCATTGGACAAGGCTGGTATCGAATACAGTGTCGTCGACATTTCGCAAGATCCCGAAGCGCGCGATTACGTCATGTCACTCGGGTACTTACAGGCTCCTGTCGTCGTTGTTGGTGAAGATCACTGGTCGGGCTTCCGACCTGATCGCATCAAGACGCTCGGTCCGGCGCTCAGCGTATCTACTTGATTCCATGTACTTCAAGGGCATATGCCGTCGAGGGAGAAATTCTTCGGCGGCTTTGTCATGCCTACTTATTATTTGTTTAAACGTTTTTCATCATCAGTCAAAGGTGGCAGACCCGCTTTAATGCGCTCTTGTGATATAATATCCATTTCGCGATTTTCGGTAGCATCGTTTCGCCATTTTGCAAAATAATACCAGGCCGCACCAACCGAAAACAGTGACAGCGGAATGAACATTAAGAGCAGCAAGCTCTTAGCCGTCGCCTGACCGTTAAAGGCGCTCACTACTGTCGCCTCCCAGCCGGCACTCATAAAACTGATGGACACTATCGCAATGCCTGCCCATACAACCGACTTGATTAATAGCTACCTTGCATACTTCCAACAATATTAGCAGTACTGAGTAGCAGTTTCTGAGCCTGCTTTTCGCGCTGCGACCATAGTTTTTCATAAGCAACACGTTCTTTGGTTACTTGTGTCGCCATTTCAGTGTACGTTTCGACCATCGATTCAATCTGTTGGATAAATTCATGACTCGTCACAAAGTTGTATAGCGCATCTGCTTTGTCGCCGCGATTCTCATCCATCGCCTTTTGACGTCCAACATCCAGCAGACTCTTTCGGAGCAATGATCCGATGATAATCGCAAGTTTTGGCTTGCAGATCCACACACCCTGTAATTGCCCCATATCTTGCTCTATTTGCTTTGGCATGACTTCGGTGACGATGATTGCAACGCTCGCTTTTGCCGCGCGAACATCATCTTTTAATTTTGGAATCCAACCATCGACCCAGTTTTTCGTACGTTTGATTTCCCATAGCATTACACCACAGTCAGTACCGCGCGGACTGCGTACGGTGTGGGCGATATCCGCGCCGTTAACTTCGTCAGCAGACTTCTGCGCTTCTTCTCGAATTTTTGCTTCACCTTCAGCCAGCATCTTTTTTGCTTCGAGTTCTGCATTGTCTTTAGCTTTATTGCTCTCACGCAGTTGGTCCATTAGCTTACCTAGGTCGTCACGAAGTTTTTTGCTGTCCGCTTTGGCGTTTTCGGCGTCCGCTTTTAGTGTCGCGATAATATCCTGCTGCTCACTATCGGCCTTTCGCTGCTGATTAGCGAGGTCTAGGGCAATGCGCTTCTTTTCTAACTCTAGGTCAGCCGCTGCTTGCTTTTGTAGCAACTCTTTTTCACCAGCCAATTGACGTTCCGCCATCTGACTAGCGTTTTTGCGTTCTTTATCAATCAATGCCTCTTGGTCTGTTTTTAATCGATCCATTTCTTGCTGGTGTTTGTGCCGCTCCGCGCTCAGCACTCGCGCTTCGATCTGGCCCTCGAGTGCTTTGTCTATTTCTATCACTTCACCACAGTGACTACAGGTAATCGTATTCATTACTACCAGTATACCAACTTTCGTGCCAGTTGTGGTTTTCAGGCTTTTGCAAGGTAAGGAATCTATACTAATATAGTCACTACCGCCGTAGTGACATCACCTGTTGATAGATTCTCCACTCTACCTATTAACGTTTGTTTGTTTTATTGCACCATCGTCTTCAAACATATCTTGGACATTCGGAAAATAGACGTCCCAGCTCATAACAACAAGTCCTGTTTCGCGGACCGCCGGAACGAGTGCTTCGACAGCACGAACACCGCCCCAATGCCCGCTACTGACCCCTGCAAAGGCGACGGGCTTGTGGTTGTACAGCGCTAATTCACTATCGAGCAGGCGCTTCAGGCTACCTGGAAAGCTATGATTATATTCTGGAGTCACAATGAAAAATGCGTCCGCTTTTTCAACAATCTTTGTATATTCAGGGTGCTTGCCCTCAGGATCGTTACCATCACCCGTTAACGGAAAATCAACAGGATCAACAAAGATAACATCAATACCATCGATTGTTGCTGCAAAATCTGCTATATAGCGCGCAGCTTTGATTGATTCGCGTTTTAACCGAGTCGTTCCGGCGATGACAGCAATAGTTATAGGCGCAGTACTACTCATTACTTTACAACGACACAATCTTCACCCAGTAGTTTGACCAGTTCACCAACTAATGGATCAGTTCCGTCAACCTGGAATGGTAATTTTATCGCCGACTTTTTGCTTTCACCGAGCACTAGTATTATGTCTAGTCCACCTGGAAAGTTTCCGCAAGTTTGTTTTAGTACCAACAATGACGCATGATCATCAGGATCTTTAATGTGTACATATAGTTTTTTAACAGGTGGGACATCGGCCACCTGTCTAGGGGCAGGCTTCGGTTTTTCTTCGGGCATCGTACTAACCGGAGCGCTCACGATCTGTTCAGTGCCGTTCTTTTTGGCGCTGAACGACGCTCGGCGCTCGGCTTTTACCTTCGAGCTCATTTTAGGTGCGTCCATTTTTCGGCCCGTTGATTGATACTCTCGCAGCTCTTGATCGGTCACAACATTGATCGCATCGGCAATCATTTTCGCATCGCTCCCTAGGTTGCCGTCACGATCGCGTGCGCTGATCTTGCCTTCAGCACGGATGACTGCGTCTTGCACTAACTTTGCACCAACTTGCTCGTATAGATTCGGAAATATAATTACTTCACCTTCACCAGATTTGTCCTCTAATCCGACGAATGCCATTTTTGTACCAGATTTTGTGACAATTGTCCTGACGGTACTAACTAGTCCGCCGATAGTCGCCTTCTTGCCATCAAATTCGGGCTTCATGAACGACACTGGCGTTGTCTGTTCTTGGAAGTACGCGTCGTAATTGTCGAGTGGATGCGCACTAATATATAACCCGAGTAATTCTCGCTCCCATGTCAGCCGCTCTTTGTCAGTGTGCCGTGCGGGTGCAGACTGCATCGTGACGGTCGGCTGGATACTTTCGGCTCCGGTCAGACTACCAAATAGGTCGGTCTGGCCACTAAGCGCTTCTTTCTGAATTTTGCTCGCAAATGCCTGAACTGTTTCGAGGTTATATAACAAATCTGAGCGATCACCGAAAGCATCAAACGCTCCTGCTTTGATTAACGATTCCCAAGCTTTTTTATTGACACGGCTAGTACTGACACGTTTTGCAAAATCTTCGATTGATTCGAATTTGCCATCAGCTCGCGCACGCAAGATTTCTTCAACCGCTGCAACACCAACGCCCTTGATTGCCGCCATACCAAAACGTATTTCGCTCGAATCTGGCACCACAGCAAATTCGACGAATGACGTATTGACATCAGGGTTCAACACTTTGATACCCATGTGCTTGCATTCGCCAATTTCGATTGCCAGACGCTCGATATCATCCTGGTCGCTCGTCATCAATGCCGCCATGAATGCATCAGGATAATGCGCCTTTAGGTATGCTGTCCAGTAGCTGATAAGTCC
>SEAL01000078.1 GCA_004145215.1 Chloroflexota bacterium
GCTTGTTCATGGTTTCCGCCGCCAATTAAGCCTAGTCCGTAACGTGCACCAAGATATAGGCCAGTCGCTGTTGCTGCGCCTGCTAGGAATAAACCAGCTCTACCCGCAAATCGACGAATTTTTTCATTGCGATTGATTTTATTTAATTGCTTTTCGCGCTCGTTCTCGGGTAAATGCGCAACACGCTCACGCTGCTCGGCGTACTTTTGGTCTAGTGCAGCCCGACGTCGAGCGAAGTATCCACCTACATTCGCAGTAGCGTTCGTACGTGCCGCCCATGCACGAGCGCCTACACCGGCACGTTCATCGTTTGTGTCAGTAAAACCGGCATGGCCATTCGCGTCCAGCTCTGGTGCTGCCGTAGCGTCGGCTGGGTTTGATACTGATGTAGCCGCAGGAGGAGTGTCTGCGGTATGGCGAGCGATGTCGTCATTAAATTTCTGCTGACGACGTGCAGCAATATTATGTGGAGCGAGCCTACTCTCGCTAGCGCTGTCGTATAATGCCTGGCGCTGTTCGAGCGTTTTATCGGAGCTTTGTTTGAGGTTAGCCTCTAGCTTATCCACTAGCCCATCTTCTGATAGTGTCTTTCCTTCTTCGTCTACGCGTTCGCTTGGACCAAATGCACGTTTGGCAAATTCACGACGGAATGCGTCACGCTTCGCATGATCGGCGTTGTTATAGTTTTGTAAGTCATCTAGTTTCACTAGCAACTGTTCGCGTTTTGGAGCTGATTCATTAGTGGACATGTGGTGGTTCCTTTGTTATTTGCTTAATGTAGCTTATGTATACATCTTATCACAAACATACCATAATGTCAATGCTTATCAACTATAATGTACATATATGCAAACATAAGTAATAAAATACCCCGCATTGATTTGCGAGGTATTTTATTACTGCATTTTGATCAACTAACGAATTGTCGTCTCGTCAATCGCTGCATCCGTCTGAAGACTTTTTTCTACATTTAGATACTTGGCGTTTGCGTCGTATTCTGTCACAGGACTATTAGCCTTTGATTCTGCTGGACTTCCATAAGTACTGTTATCAGTGTCTAGGTTTTCACTTATCTCGTTAGTAAAATTACTATTTTCACTGGGTCCTAGCCCCTCTAATAGGCTGCTGGGCGTATCGATAATGGGTGGCTGCTCTGGAGTTGTGGGTGGCTGCTCTGGAGTTACGGGTGGCAAATAGACATTACCGGCTGGTGGCGTGTATTCGGTCGGAGCTCCACCACCCTGTGGCGTATTGAAAGTATCTGCCGGCGTAAGCTGAGTAGTCGTAGGTGCTTCTGTCGCGCCGAGGAATGATGATGAAGGATCTGATTCTACGCTTGCAACAATTGGCGCTGGCGCCTCAGGCGCAACGGCATCTATAGACTGCGAACCAGCAACGACAGCTACCGGTGCAGCGACTACCGCAGCAGCTTTTGCGACTGTCTTTTTCGACGCTAGTTTTGCAAGTGCGCCGCGAACCTTTGCCATGAACGATGTTTTTACTTCCTTTTCAGCAGTCGGTTCGCTGGTTGCGGCGATAGGCTGATCGATAGCATCGACAGGAGCAGGTTCAGCCAAAAGCTGATTAATGTCTTCTGCGCTATGTAATGATGCGGGCTGTGCTGGTAGTTCAGGCGTTAACGCTTGCGGTTGACCATTACTGCCGTCTAGTTGGTTTGGAGCTAGCTCTGATTGTGGCTGTGCTGCGGGAAATTGTTCTTGCATGTGAAAGGTGCCTTGTTTGTTTTGGTTTGGTTATGAATTAACACTAGCGTATTTAGGCATTTTTGTCAATAGTATAAGCATTATCACCTCTGCAAAAATAAAACGAGTCGCGCAGTGCGACTCGTTTTGATAATTCGGAATTAGCCTAGAATCCCATGCCACCTGGCATACCACCACCCGCAGGCGCAGCAGCTTCTGGCTCTGGAATATCGACAACTAATGCACCCATTGTTGCGGCTGTTGATGCGATTGATACCGCATTCTGGACCGCTTCTTTGGTGACGCGCGCTGGGTCAATGACACCAGCCTTTTTGACATCGATCAGTCCCTTTTCGGGAGCGTT
>SEAL01000018.1 GCA_004145215.1 Chloroflexota bacterium
TCGAAAAGTCGCTGCAAGCTACACTCGACCATGAAGAAATGGTCGCGTTACAGCGTGACCTAGCCATGGAGGTGCGTCACATCTTGAGGCACTTCCATTACGAGAATGCACTGCCCACGCTGCCACATCGACTGGATATTACGACTGGGTCAATGATCCAGCCGAAAGTTGAGCATCAGGTCGAGGCGATTGCACTAACCGCATTCGTGTGGACAGGCCGAAAGACCATAGCCTACTACATTGTCAAGAATGCCGGCCAATGCAACCTGTTTCGCGGTCTTGTATCGAACACTGGATCTGAAAACCCGTTTAGGCTATCGATTGGTCTAACGGCGACACCCGATCAGCTGCCGTCACACCAAAAGATCTCAGTAGAGCACCTGCAGATCATTCTGGCTGCCATGCGCAAACTACAGGATAGCCAGCCAGCTACGGCCTAGCCGAAGCATTACCTATCAAACACTCAACCCCTCATCCGCAACGCGCGGGTGAGGGGTGTTTGAATTTATATGGATATGCAGGAAAGACATTATTGTATTTTATAAGGTTTTATGTTATAATAAAATAGAGTATACTCTGGCCCCAGACCACTTCTGGCGAACCTTCCGAAAGGATGTCATGTCCGAAACAGAAACACCAGTCGTCACGTTCGACGAGACGCGGGCAGTAAGGATTTTTCCTCGGCCCGAGCTGAAAGAAGCGGTGTATGTATCAGTCGCAAAGCTCGATAACGAGTTCGAGCTGAACACCTACTTGCGCCCCGAGTGGGGCGGCGTACAGCAGATGATGGGCGATTTCTACGCCATCATCAAGCACGGCCGTGTTGTCTACGGCTCAGCCAGACTACAGTGGGAGTCGATGCATTACCAGATCTCGAAAGACGAGTGGGTCAAGGTAGGTGTTCCGCTCGCACACCCAGTGACGGAGCGCTGCCGCGTTATAACGCTGATCCTGCAAGACGACGCTACACTCAAAGAGGCGAGTGTCGAACTGCAGCCCGGCGACTGGATTGTCCGTCAACCAGGCGGAGAAGTTCAGCACATAATGAAGGAAAAGCTGCGTCAGATCTACTTCGGCGCCGATGAAATCGTCGAACACGGATTCGACGACATGTCAGATGAACAATTCCGCGACTGGGTACTGGAACACATTCGCGCGCTCCAACACGCCTGATTTTTACAACATCCTTTCAAACCACAGCCGCATGCACGCCACTTGGCGTGCATGCGGCTGTTCTACTTTCGGTAGTATATAACTCAGCAGTTTAAGTAGCGCATTTCAAAATGAAAACAGCCACACCCTTTCGGGTGTGGCACTCGTTTCATTCCGGAGTAGTGGGCTCGTCAGATTTGTCGGCAGTTTTGTCCAACTCATCTAGCAAGTCCTTTTGGCCATCGTATCGAAAACCCATATTGTAACCGTGAACTGGCGGATCTACTAATATCCAGGCGTCTCCTTCCCCGTCATAACCACGGACCAAGGCGAAAATCTCGCCCGATTCCATTAGCGCATACAGTCTTACGTCCTTGACGACCCTTTTGTCGTCCCCGTCGTAATGGCTTATCTCATCATTCGGGAATGACGGAATTAGCTGAACGATCTTTTCGCGCTTCATAGATCTCCAATGATAGTACGGAATGAACACCTAGACTATAACCCCGTTAAAAGAGGATAGCAATCGTAAGTACTATAGAATTAAGTTACATTTTATCAGTTAAATAAAAGCTTGTGTTAATATGATGACATGAAATCCGTGTTGGATATGAATAAATTAGATCGTCCGCGCGAAAAGCTTTTGACAAAGGGTGTAGCCGCATTGTCGGAGTTCGAGTTACTGCAGGCAATCATAGGTAGCGGAAACAAGCAGGCAAACGTATCGCAAATCGCAAAATCTATTCAGAAACTTTTAGTACAATTCGGTCACGATATTCCACCATCAGAACTGCGTCGCGTTACCGGACTGGGGAGCGCCAAGATATCAGAACTATTGGCGGCATTCGAATTATCCAAACGACATTTAATCGTCGGCGAACAGCCAATCATCGATAGTCCCGAAAAGGCAGTTGAACAATTAGCAGATATCCGCGACAAAAAGCAAGAACACTTCGTATGTCTGACGCTCGACGGAGCAAATAGGTTAATCGCGAAACGCATCATAACTATTGGCACGCTCACGTCGTCGCTCGTTCATCCGCGTGAAGTATTTGCGGATGCAATCACCGATAGAGCGGCGGGTATTATCGTTGCGCATAATCATCCGAGCGGAAGCTTAAAGGCTTCGAATGCGGATAAATCTGTAAATAAACGACTTAAGGAAGCGGGTGAGTTATTAGGCGTAAATTTTATTGACCACCTGATAGTCACTAGACAGGCATATATCAGCTTGACTTAGCATATCTGTTATACTACCTATAATATATGGATAAAAAATCCCTTACAGAAACCGAGATACGTACACGATATATCACTCCGTCCATTCGACAAGTAGGCTGGTCACTTGAAGCGATGCGTGAGGAATTCTACTACTTTACTAATGGTCGTATAGAGGTTCGAGGTAAATCGTCGGCGCGTAAAGAGGCGAAATATGTAGACTATCTCTTGATGCGCCAGGATGGAACTAATACACCATTGGCAGTTGTGGAAGCGAAAGACAACAATCATAATGTTGGTGATGGGATGCAACAGGCGATCGACTACGCCGAGGCTCTTGATGTCCCGTTCGTATTCACAAGCAATGGCGACGCCTTCATGATGCACGATCGCACAGGCTTACTACCGCATCTGGAGCGTCAAATTCCACTGGATAGCTTTCCAAGCCCTGATTATCTCGACGGTATCTATAGGCAGTGGCGAGGAATAGATAGTGCGGATAAAATTGAACTGACGGACACTCCATACCACACCGACACTAGTGGCAAATCACCTCGTTACTATCAGCGTATAGCAATCAATCGAACTATCGAAGCCATAGCTAGGGGTCAGAAACGAATGCTACTTGTCATGGCTACGGGCACCGGTAAAACATACACCGCTGCGCAGATTATTTGGCGTTACTGGAAGGCTCCGAATCAGGGCAGTAAACAAAAACGCATCCTATTTCTCGCCGACCGTAACATCTTGATTGATCAGACGATGACAAATGACTTCAAGCATTTTGGCACAGCTATGACCAAAATAACCGGCCGCAGGATTGAAAAAGAGTATGAAATTTATCTCAGTTTATACCAGGCAATAACCGGCAATGATGAAACACGAAATGCTTATAAAGAATTTTCACGCGATTTCTTTGATCTGATTGTTGTAGATGAATGTCATCGTGGCAGCGCAAAGGAAGATAGCAGCTGGCGCGAAATATTAGAGTATTTTAGTTCAGCTTCACAGGTTGGACTGACCGCTACGCCGATTGAGACTAAAGAAGCCAGTAGTTCTCATTATTTTGGAGAACCTATCTACACGTACAGCCTCAAGAATGGCATCGATGACGGATTCCTTGCTCCATACAAGGTCATACGTGTAGCAACAGACGTGGATACATTTGGATATCGCCCAGAAGAGGGCGAGGTGGATGACGAAGGAAATGAGATTGAAGATAAAGAGTATACCTCTAAGGATATTGATCGTACCCTAATTTTGCCACAGCGAGACCAAGAGGTGGCAAAGTATATCACCAAGTTCATTGAAAAAACTGGTCCATACTCTAAGACTATTGTATTTGCTAGAAATATTAATCACGCCGAACGCCTGCGTCGTGCCTTGGTGAATGCGAATCCTGAAAAAGTGCACGAAAACAGTAAGTATGTCATGCGAATTACTGGTGATGATGAAATAGGCAAATCACAGCTCGATAATTTTATAGATCCAGAATCTCGATATCCAGTAATTGCTGTAACAAGCAAGCTTATGACCACAGGTGTCGATGCCCAAACCTGCAAGGTGATCGTACTCGACAGTAATATCGAGAGCATGACTGAGTTTAAACAAATAATTGGACGCGGTACTCGTGTTCGCGAAGATTATGGTAAGACTTACTTTACTATTTTAGATTTCCGTAATGTTACGAAGTTGTTTGCCGACCCAGAATTTGACGGCGATCCAGTGAAGGTCTACGAACCAAAGGACGAGGGCGAGTTTGATGATGTCGTTGATCAAATTGAAGACCCCAGCCCAGATGATCCTGGCGTAGATGATGGCAATACAGCTGTCGAGGAGCCTGGAGTAGTCTATGCACCGGGTTTGGATAGCAATAATGAACGTGCTTCCACAAGGGTCATCCACACCGTAAGTGGCAAAGAAGTGGCCATTATTGGTGACACGGTCCGTATTATGGGCGCAGACGGCAAGCTCATAACCGAAAGTCTCACCGACTACACTCGCAAGAATATTTTGGGCGAGTATGCCACTTTAGACGAATTTCTTCAGACGTGGTCGTCAGCCAAGCAAAAATACTACATTTTGGACGAAATGGCTGCAAAGGGTATACCAATTTATGAGCTTGCCGATAAATTTGGCGATGACGCGGATATGTTTGATGTTGTCATGAGCATAGCCTATGGTCAAAAGCCGATTGGCCGCAAGACTCGAGCTGAAAGGGTGCGTCAAAGTCGCTTCCTGAATGAATATCAAGGCAAAGCTCGTGAGGTGCTCGAAGCTTTAGTCGACAAGTACGAGTCGACTAGTCTCAAAGCGATAGAAGAGCGTGAGATTCTCAAGGTACAACCGCTGCATTCTATTGGTACGCCTATCGAAATCGCCAATCTATTTGGGGGTATCCAAGAGTACGAAGCGGTGGTTGAGAAATTAACAAGTGAATTATACGAAACGGCAAAATAGCGACAGAAGGGGAATAACATGCTCGGGTCAGGATTTATAAAAAGTATTCAGAATGAAATGCGCAAGGATAACGGCGTTGATGGTGACGCTCAGCGCCTTAGTCAGTTGGTCTGGCTGATTTTCCTCAAAATCATGGATGACAACGAGCAACAAAAAGAGTTTCTCGACAAAGACTATGTCCCAGCCGTCCCTGAAAAATACCGCTGGAAAAACTGGGCCGCTCAAGAAGATGGTATCACCGGAGAAAAACTGCTCAATTTCATTAATGACGAGCTTTTTCCCGACCTAAAAAACCTTGAAGTTAAGCAAAGTAATCGTCGAACGGCAGTTGTGCGTGAAGTATTTGCTGAATCCAGTAATTTCATGAAAGATGGCACACAGCTTCGTAAAGTCATCAACATAATCAATGGTATCAACTTCAACTCATCAGAAGATCGCCATGCTTTTGGGGATATATATGAAACCTTACTTTCTAGCTTGCAGTCAGCAGGGAATGCTGGTGAGTTCTACACTCCACGTGCGGTCACTAAGTTCATAATTGATCGCATCAATCCAAAACTGGGCGAAAAGGTGTTCGACCCTGCGGCGGGAACAGGTGGATTTTTGACGGGTGCAATTGATCATGTGCGCAAAGAAGCGAAGACGGCAGAGGATGAGAAACTTCTACAGCAGTCTATCTACGGCGTAGAGTGGAAGCAGTTGCCATACTCTCTCCTTGTAACAAACATGATCTTTCACGGCATCGAAGAGCCAGATAACATTCGTCACGACGACACCTTGTCCCGGCCTTATATATCGTATGGGCCAAATGATTACGTCGACGTTATTGCCGCTAACCCACCTTTTGGCGGCGTGGTAAAAGACGGCACTGAAAAGAACTTCCCATCAAGTTTCCGCACAAAGGAAACGGCTGATCTTTTCTTGATATTATTTATTCGCTTACTCAAGCAAGGTGGCCGTGCTGGTATCGTTTTGCCAGATGGATTTTTATTCGGTGAAGGTGCTAAGACGCGTATCAAAGAGCATCTGCTCGAAGAATGTAATCTTCATACGATCATTCGTCTCCCTGGAAGCGTCTTTGCACCATACACGTCGATAGCGACTAATCTACTATTCTTCACCAAGGGTGAACCTACCAAAGATGTTTGGTACTACGAGCATCGGCTACCAGAGGGTGTAAAAGCCTACAACAAGACAAAGCCGATCCGAGTAGAGGAGTTTGATTCGATTAAAGAGTGGTGGGATAACCGCACCGAGAGTGAAGTAGCCTGGAAGGTTAGTATAGATGACATCAAAAAACGCAACTACAATCTCGATATCAAGAATCCAAATATTATAAAAGTCGACGAGCTTAATCCAGAAGAAGTCCTGGCTGACTATCGAGCGAAGCAGGCAGAAGTTAAAAATATTTTAGACAAAATAAAATCCGAACTCACCGAGGCGCTATCTCATCATGACCGTTAGTGAACTGCGCAGACTTGTCGATAATCTCGACGAATATATTCATATACGTGGCGGTATCGACAGGCTTAAAAAGATGGTACTTCATCTTGCCGTCTCTGGCCAACTCGTCCCGCAAGATCCGCTTGAGGGCACTGGCGAAGATCTTTATAGGGAAATACAGGACGAAAAAGAAGTCCTGGTTCGTCAAGGCAGGATAAAAAAGCAAAAAACTCTACCCGAGATCAATAGCGATGCGACCCCGTTTGTTATCCCAGAGAGTTGGAAGTGGGCCCGGCTAGCGAACGTAACGATCTTTTCCATTGGTAGGACTCCGTCACGAAGCGAGTCTAAGTATTGGAATAGCGACTACATGCCCTGGGTATCCATAGCCGACCTAAGGGCCAATAGCCACATTGGCACTACTAAAGAGAAGATCAGCAAAGAGGCTTATGAGAAGTGCTTTGGCGGCATAGCAGTTCCCGCAGGCTCATTGCTCTACAGCTTTAAGCTCACGATAGGTAAGATGTCCATAATTGATATGGACGCCGTACATAATGAGGCAATTGCTTCATTTGCAACAATAAACCCAATATTTACGGAGTATCTATTTAAGGCTCTTGGAGTTATTGATCCGACAGCTCGCACAAACAGTGCTGTAATGGGTAAAACATTAAACAGTGCGACTCTATCGCTCCTAGAAATACCGCTTCCCCCGTTGGGCGAACAGAAGCGCATCGTTGCGAAAGTGGACAGCATCTTCGCCTTAATTGACCAACTTGCCGAAGTATATAAATCCGAGCAAGCAGAGCGCAGCAAGCTCGTCGCCAGCTCGCTAGCGCAACTCGCAAAGGGCGAAGATGGCGTACAGGGCAGTCTCGCACTAACGCACTTGTCTGAAATTATCCACACTAAAGCCGACGCAAAGATTCTTCGTCAAACAATTCTTCATCTCGCCGTGTCTGGCCAGCTCGTCCCGCAAGATCCATCCGAAGGCACCGGCGAAGAATTATACCAACAAATTCAAGCTGAAAAAGCGGAGCTTATTAAGCAGGGAAAGATAAAAGTACAAAAACACCAACAAAGTATCGGCGAGGACGAAATACTGTTTAAAATACCTGATTCATGGAAATGGGTAAGGCTTATTGAAGTAAGTGACAGATTGAGCGCAGGTGGAGACAAGCCAAAAGACTTCTCGAAATTAGAAAGCGATACGAACACGATACCGGTAATCGCCAACGGTGAAACGAACAAGGGCGTCATAGGCTACACGAGTGAAGCCAGGGTATGCGTGCCAAGCGTAACGGTTTCGGGTCGCGGTACTATTGGGTATTCTGAAGTGCGGGATTGTCCATATACGCCTATCGTTCGTCTTATCGTAGTAGAGCCTTGTTCACGCCTTGATTTGAAATATCTTAAGTTTGTATTTACTTCGATTCTAGAAGTTGGACAAGGAACGAGTATACCGCAACTTACTGTTCCGATGGTATCTCCTAAGCCTATACCACTCCCCCCGTTTGCCGAACAGAGACGCATAGTCGCTAAAACCACTCAACTTCTTAACTTAATAACTGAACTCGAAGAGCGTCTAGTAGGCTAATATGGTTGAATTCAATTTCAATATAGGTAAAATGCTTTCATCCGATTTTGTTGTGGGTGAGGATGATCTTCAGCGGCTGGAAATTCGAGATTCAGGGCGAGGTAATGGCTTTTATTACTTCTGGGATGGCCAGCATAATCGACTAATAAAACGATTCGTTTTGGGCGAAAGTAAAAGTGGCATTAAAACCTGTTGTTCGGTTACGTTTATTGAGAAAGACGGAAAATACACGCCACGCTTAGAGCTTTCAAAAAGGAAAGGTGACTCACTCCAGAAAGAACTCATTCAGGTTGGCGATGAATCTAGAACCATCAGCTCACGTATCGATCTTGATGAGTGTCATGAGAATTTTTGGACCCTTATCGACTACATCTATTCCATGAAAAGCGTTGATGTGCCTCGAAGTAGACTGAAGGCAGTTAGCCAAGATGAACACGAACTGCTAGACCAAATAAAACTGAGTCAGCCATTCGTGCAAAAGGTTCTAAATACTTTTGATACGCTCGAGGCACAAGAACTGTTGATGCAGGCAAAACAAGATGATGTTAATAATCTCTTCGCATCGGTTAAACAGGCAAAAAATAAGAAAGCACTAGCAGAGGTTGATACACTGCTAGATCATGATACTAGCGAGCACAAGTTGGAGCTCTGGATAAAGGAGAATGACTGGGTATTCGGTGTAGAGTATGTTCGTCGCCTAGACGCTACTCGTATAGGTATACATGAGGATGCTGACTTGCTAGTTGAAAGCTTAGACGGCTATGTTGACCTTATCGAGTTAAAGAAAGCTTCGGAGTTTCCGTTATTTAATTACGACTCAAGCCATGATTGCTACTACCCAGCATCGGCTTTATCTCAGGTTGTAGGGCAAACGATTAATTATTTGAGACTTATGGAAGCAAATCAAGCTGTCTTGAAATCTGAAGATGGTCTAAACGTACTTAAGCCACGAGCAAAAATTGTTATAGGCCGCTCATCGCAATTTAGAAATACAAAAGAAAAGGTTGCACTGAGAACACTAAACGATACATTCCATAATATTGAAGTAGTAACGTATGATGAAATCGTTGCGCGAGCCCGTCGTATAGTAGACTATTACGAGAAAGACTCTTGATATATCGTCGCGCACGGTTCGGATTCCGCACAGGTTCGATAATTTCAATGCTAAACTTAGCAGATAAGGAGCAGCCGTGATATCCTCACAAACCACAATCCAAAAAATACTCAACGCATCGGAAACTTATTATGAAATTCCCAACTTTCAACGCCCCTACGCATGGCAAGCGGTGAATGCAAATGAATTCCTAGCAGACCTAGAAGACTCGGTCACTAAACGAAAGAATCATTATTTTGGAACGGTCGTACTCGTCGAAGATGATACGAATTCATACAAAGTGGCGATCATTGATGGACAACAGCGTGTTACAACATCACTGCTGATGGTTACCGCTATCTACCATCTAGCCAGGCAAGACTCGTCATATCTATCTAATCCCGATACGACACCCGAATTAATCCGCGACAGGTACTTGTTTAACGCAAACATCGACCGTAGCAAAGTGAAGCTTCGTACTGTCACAACCGATTTCAATAACGCTCAATAGCAATGATGATAGTCCACAAAGGGTCTTTGAAAGTATTAATTCTACCGGAAAGCCCCTTACTGATGGTGATAAGATTCGTAACTTTGCATTAATGCTGAATAGCGACACTCTACGAAACCGCGTATACGAAAAGTACTGGTCGGTCATCGAAGAGTCACTTGTCGACACCAACAAAGACCAGATTACCGATTTCTTCCGCGCCTACATTATTTCTAACCGCAATGCCATCGTAAAGCTAGATGCTGTATACCCTGAGTTCAAAAAACAATTCGATAAAAGCGTTGGTGAAAATCAGGAAGAAGAAAAGATCGACCCGTTTTATAGTGACGTCGTCGAATCACTTGGATTTTACAAACTTCTGAAAATAGCCGACATTGCCACATTTGACGCAAAATACAATGGCATTCAAGAAACCATCTTCAAAATGCGTTATTTGCAGATTGATCTTTATATTCCATTTGCGATGAATGTGCTGCGCCACCATGCGGCGGGGAAGCTGAATGACGATGAACTTGAAAAAGTCTTTACCCTCATCGAGATCTATTTTTCACGCCGTATTGTCAGTGGCATCGACACGACAAGTGTCGACCGGTTCTTCGCACCACTGCACAAAGACATACTAAGGTATCAAGAAGCCAACCCGGATATCAGCTATATCGAAGTACTACGATACATCTTCCTGAATCGTATTGGTCAAACACGCCTACCTGACAATTCAGAATACGAAAAAGCCATTAGGACACGTGAAGCGTACTATCAAAAAAATCCGTTCCTTATTTACGTTCTAACTGCAGCGGAAGATACATCAAAAGAGGCAGTTAATACGCTGCATCAAATATCGGATGGAAAATTAAAACTTTCTGTCGAACATGTTATGCCGCAAACTCTAGCTAGCAAAGATTGGCAGGCAATGCTCGGTGACGACTTTGAAAGAATACACAACGAGTACCTCCATACGCTCGCGAACCTGACACTAACAGGTTATAATTCCGAATACTCTAATCGTCCATACACTGAAAAAATGAACCTCGAAATAAAAGACAAGAAGACAGGTAAGACACAGAAGGTAGGCTTTGCTGATAGCAAAATACCGCTGAACGAATGGATCGCAAACCGCGAAACGTGGAACGAGACAACGCTCAAAGACCGTCAAGACTGGTGGGTGTCGAGTCTCGAAAAAGTATGGCCGATCCCGACAACTACTTTCCAGCCAGTTCAAGAAGACACGACTGTGTATTTGCTGGATCAGATAGATCTAAAAGGAAGTGGTGTTCGATCTATAGAAGTGTTCGGTGAAAAGAGCTCTGTATCGACATGGGCGGAAGCACTTGACGCTATAGCAGAGGCAATTTATAGTCGCAATGCTGATTTTATAGAGGTCGTCGCGAGCAACGAATATCTTTCGCGCTTTATTGAATCTGGTTCGAGTGCATTCTATAGCAGTGCCGAAATATTAGACACAGGATACTTTATAGACACTGGCACAAATACAAATCGTAAGCGTCAGCTGATCGCTGCGCTCGCCGACGCATTCAATCTGGCTCATGATGATATTCGAGCAGAACTGACAGCCAAGAAGACGACGGATGAACAGTAAAACGGACACGTTCTACTGGAGCGATCGTGACTTTGCTAAAATCTACGACGGCACCAGTAGCGACGCTGCCGCTTCAGATGATCAGCGCGGTAGTTATTCGAGCATCGATAAACTATTAGCGCAACGACAATCCGTTGGCAGGCAGTTTAGCCAATCAGATCTCGAAGCAATACAGTGCAATTTTCATAACTTGATTCGTCATCGCTGTCGGCGCTCCGATAAAATCATAGCGTGGGTATCAGAGAATAAAGAAAGCTTACCTAAAGTCGTCAACGACTTATTGCAGACGCAGGAACCACAATGGATTTCGATCCCAGGTATGTACGGTGGATTTTCGTATGGCTTGATCGAGCGAGACGGCAAACCACTTCTAGTCACTGATAGCTGGGTTCGGATCGTCGGTGGATCTGGTCAGCGGCACGAAATCACTCCGGATAAAGTCGAGATGACAGCTAGGGGGTTTGTGTAATGGGGCGTATCAGCGCACTGCACGCAAATATTGCCGAGCAAAACACCGACGTCATCGTCAATGCCGCAAACACTAGTTTATTTGGTGGATCCGGTGTAGCCGGTGCGATCTTTGATGCCGCTGGATATGACAAGATGACCGAGGCTTGCAAAAAATTCGGCCACTGCGAAACAGGAGAAGCCGTCATTACACCTGGATTTGGGCTGCCAGCCAAATACGTCATTCACGCAGTCGGACCCGTCTATGGTCAAAATAACGGGAACCTGAGGCTATCAATGTGGCGATCGACACTGTTAATGGATATTTTAGCGACAATCCCCATAGCAGTATTACTGACGTTGTGTTCTGTGCATTTTCAGACAAGGACAAAGTACTCATCGAATCAATGCTCCATAATACATTCGATCGAGCCGAAGGAATGCTCGTTGGACTAGCTATTGGAGATGCCCTAGGCGCGCCTGTCGAATTCGGCTATTCGTCCGACGATATCAAGCGAGATTGGGACGGGCAGATGCAGGATCACCGCATTCCAAAAGGGTTTTACACCGATGATACTGCAATGGCACTATGTCTCGCTGATAGCCTTTTAGCGTGCCAAGGTTATAATTCGTATGATGTTATGACACGATATAGTCGATGGGCCTCCGAAGGCTATCGAGATAGCGAAGGAGAACCTGCGAGTGATATTGGTAGTCAGACTAATCACGCCATTGTATCGTTTCGCCAAAATCCCGTCATAGCAAAGCACGCTCCGCGAATAGCAAGTGCTGGAAACGGTGGAATCATGCGCATTGCGCCGGTTATCATAGCCACCGCACACCAACCAGTCGAAGATGCGATGACACTAGCGAAACTATCTTCGCGAGAAACACACTATTCGTACGAAGCCGATGCATCTGCAGAGATCTTTGGAGCGATGCTACATCGCGCACTCACTGCAATAGACAAGCAACAAGTTATAGCAGTGTTGGATCTATCAACAGGTCCTGTGTTCGACGACATAATTCGCCGTGTCATAAAAACCATCCCACGCGAAAGTGAAGCTTTATTGTGCGATCGGGGTGGGTATGTCGTTGACGCGATCGCAATTGCTGTTTGGGGATTTATGAATTTTGATACGTTTGATGATGGCATTATTGCGGTCATTAAACTCGGCGGAGATACCGATACTAATGCCGCGATCTACGGACAGCTGGCTGGCGCTTTTTATGGATATAGCTCTATTTCTAATCAATGGCAAGTTGACCTTTACCAAGAACAAGATATCAAGAAGATCGCCGGGTCATTATACAAATTGAAGTTCTGCGACGTAGTCGAAACACGATTTGAAGAAGACGGTGACGACATATTCAAAGACCGCTCAGCCAAAGGAATAAATCAGAATGATTAATCGTAAAACCATCAATCAGTACATAACTAAAAATCTAAATAGCCCCGAAACTACTTACGGGTCTAAAGACCGCGGATATGCATTTGAAATCTCTCAGCATCCGCGACGTACGCCCGAAGGCTTCGACGACATCTTGATCGGCCTGGGATCGTATTTGGTCTTGAAAGATTCAGGCGCAGTTTATCAGTTCGGTACAACCAGCGAAGACATAGAAATTCTAAGTGCCACTACAGCAGAGCAGTTATTCGACAGAATGCGAGTAGCAGGGTACTCGCTCGAGCCGATTGATATGATAATGGAATCATAAACATGGTAATTAATTCATACGTAATCACCGATATACTCAAAATAGTCGACAAGATCAGTTCGTATACTTTGACGACAAGACCCGATATAACCGTCTATTCATTACTAGTAGAGCCTTTAGAGGACATCGAGCCCAGAACAAAGAAGAGTATGAAGATCGCGCGTTTTGTCACGTCACCGGTATTAAAAGTAGGCGACATAGTACGCGACATGCCACCAGACATCAAAGAGATCTCAATAACAATAGCTGACGTCGAAGTAGCTCACGAGACCGACTACCTCGGACTACCTACGCCCTCATATTTGATCCATACTGATACTTTTAGTAAGCCGTTCATAGTATTCGACACCTCTATAAACAAAAATGTGCCGCATGCAGGGCAAGTCATGACTGTTCAAATATGTACTACCGAAACAAATACTGAAATATACGCCGACGAGTTTCCGCCACCTATGTGGGACTAGTTTGAAGGGGCGTGATAGTAAAATGTAAGTATCCTTTAAAGTAAGGTACTTAATCTAGTTAAATTTTTCAGTTAAATATACCACAACCAGTATGACGCTGCGCTGCTATAGTACAAAAGTTACGATCACACATAGTAATATATCGTTTCGATAGGGAGATATGAGTATGAATAGAGTAGTAGCATTCAGCGGCTCGGCAATATTAGCCGTGTCAGCAGTCACCGTCATAGGGCAGTCGGCGTTCGCTGAAACCACATCCAATTACAAGCAATCATTTACGGCGACGTTATCGGGCGACAATGAAGTCCCTGCAGTAATGACGGACGCAAAGGGCAGCGCCACATTCGGCGTCGGCAATGACGAGCGATCTATTGATTACGCCGTCACAGCGATGAATGCCGAAGACGTCACAGCCGCTCATATCCACTGCGCAGAAAAAGGCAAAAATGGTCCGGTTATTGCCGGAATATTCATGGGCGAACCAACCACATTTAACGGCGAAGTCGCAAAAGGTACACTCGACGAAAAGAGTATTCTACCCGCAGCAGCAAATTGCACTCCGAACATAACGACAACATCCCAGTTAGTCCAGGCGATGCGCGAAGGCAAATTGTACGTTAACGTCCATAGCGTAGCGCATCCCGATGGCTTGATCCGTGGACAAATCGAAGCGAAAGCGGCGACAACGCCACCCGTCACGCCAAATCCTCCGGCAGAAGTTGACACAAAGGTAATTGCAACCGTTAACCCAGACGGTGTCGCGAACGATGCGCTGGTTGGGTTAAACAACGACCTGAATGCTAGCAAATCACTTGCAAACGGATTCATGGGAATCACCAGCATTCAAAGCGCACAATTAGGTGCTGACGGCAAAGGCTATGCAACTGCAGACGCCACGGGAACGACCGGCGCTATCATCACAATGAATACTATTGCCGATAAGTCATCGTGGACAACGGTCATGGGTGCAAACACAGGACTAGTTGCACCAAAAGGTATCGAAGTTGTCGATAGCAAAAATGCACTCATCGTGAGTGATAACGGGGCTAAAGACATCAAAGTATTTGCCAGCAATGCAGTCGGCAATACAGCACCGATCTTTACTGTCAGTAACCTAGGCGGCATCGCAGCCCGCAACGTATGGGACACTAGCTATGACAAAGCAAGTGACACTATATACGTCGCAGCAACCGACGGGGCAGTGCTAGTCTATAACGATTTCTTCGCAACAAAGGGCATTGATGGCCCAACAAAATTGTTGATTCCGTCTAATGCAAACAAGGAAAAGCTATCAGTTAACTTGCATGGTATTGCATACGTTCCAGAACGCGACAGCCTGGTACTGAGCGACGTCGGCAATGCAGCAAGCGCTACCGACGGACAGCTGTTTACACTGAACCAGGTCCGCACATCGAGCGGTCGTGCACCAGTTGCACTTCACCTAGCCGGAGCAAATACAATGCTCGGCAATCCAGTCGACCTAGCCTACGACGGACAAAATGTTTACGTCGCAGAAAAGTCGAACGACCGAGTGCTGAAATTTAATGATATATTTGGACAAAGTGGCATGCAGAATGTTGCCGCTAACCAGCAAGCAACTGTTCTGAAGCCAGAATCAGTCGATATAAAATAACAATAATCACACGCACTTAGTTAGTATCCCGGTAGCAAAAGTTATCGGGATACTTTTTGCCACATTACACGCGCTGGCTTTATAGCCCAACACACCGTACACTAGAGTATCTATGGATACACCCGCACCAAAACCGACCGCTGACGAACTATTGCAGCAATACCTTACCAACGAATCGATTGCTTTTGATATATCAGATCAGCCGCGCAAACAACGCCTACTGCCAGTTCACACCAAAGGTGGAACGATTTATATCAAATTGAGTGCATCGGCTGGACAAACAATCGGCGTGTTTCACATTAATCGAGACATCGAAAACCTGTATATGGCCTACATGTGGAATGTTCGCGATGAAGGCGAGCCGACGCTCTACGTCATATCCTACGCAAACGCAGTTCTGCTAGCACAGAACCAAGGCTGGACAAATGCTCCATCATGGAAGCAAGCAAATGGCGGCTACACTACCTCTAAACCTAGTGATAAATTACTTAAAGACCTCGAGCGATACAAATACACCTCGAACAACTTACTCACCCTGGTCACTCAATAGACGGCTACTAGACGATTTCTATAGTAAATATACTTCTACACAGCTATAATTCATTTAGCAATTCTTAAACTTATAGATATGGATACGATGGATATAACCAAACAACAACCAGCTCCTGAAAGAGTTGTTAACAATGATATAGCAAAACAATACCTGAGAAAACGATGGTACCTACATCCGCTATTTATATCCGTTTTAGCGGCAGCATGGGTGCTGGTCATACCGGGAATTATTGCCGTCATCCTTCTAATCTTAAGCGCAGTGGACGATAAAAAGAAGAAACGTATGATCTTGGATTTAAATTTAGATAAGGTAATCGAATTAAAAGTTCTAGATGAATTAATCAGAGTAAAGACAAATCACGACACAAAACTCAATTCACTCTCCGAGATCAAAAAACAGTATGTCAATACCAAAACCGACCTTAATAACCTAAACACTAAAATAGCGGAAAAGACATTGTTGAATACATCACTTGAAACGTATGTTGGTGTACTAAAAGAGCTCGCTAAAATCAAAGACGCTTATAAAATAACGCAGGCAAAGCTAAAAGATATCAACGATAAAGTCATTGTTACCGAAGAAGAAGTCAAGATGCAGGAAGTTGGGTTCTACGGACTTGATTTTGATGTAGCTACGTCGACAGAATACAAAACAAAAATCATCCAGCTACAGGACAAACAAAAGAAGATGGTAAAAGACAATACAGCATGCGACTTTGCTACTGGATTAACATACATGGGTAGCGCAGCCGCCGGAAAGAAACTTGTACGACAGAGTGTCAAAATGGCCCTATGGTCGTTTAATACGCATTGCGATAGCGTTATTTCAAAAGTGACATACCGCAACCGTGACTTGTCTGAACGAAAAATACGGCGCGCATTCGAAATTATCAATTCAAATGACGAAGTTTCATCAATAAATTACCGATATCTTAATCTGAAATTGGAAGAGTTAGCTGAAACATATAAATTTAAAGAACAGCTTGAGCACGAAAGAGAACTGCTTCGCGAACAACGAGAGCAAGAGCGCGAAGACAAGAAGCTTGAACAAGAGATTGCACGCGAGCGCGCAAAAATTGAAAAAGATGAGACTCATATCAGCACTGAAATTGCACGACTCGAGCGACTTCTTCTACAAGAACGTAACGATAAAGATACTTTAAATGCTGAGGTTAGCGACTTAGAAGCAAAGCTACTAAAGCTGAATAAACGAAAAGACGAAGTTGACTATAGGGAAGCGAATGCAAAGGCAGGGTATGTCTATGTGATTTCTAATATTGGCGCATTTGGTGAGGGAATGTTAAAAATCGGCGTAACGCGGCGATTAGAGCCATTGGAGCGAGTGAACGAACTTGGTGATGCGTCAGTACCTTTCAGATTTGATGTACATGCGCTGATATTTTCTGATCAAGCTTATAAATTAGAAAAAGCATTACATGACAGGTTCAGCAAACAGCGCGTAAATCAGGTCAACGGCAGAAAAGAGTTTTTTAGAGTTTCGCTCGACGAAGTACGAGATGCCATTGTTGATGAATTTAAGGGAAGCTCTGTCGAGTTTCATATGCAGCCTGACGCAAAAGAATTCCGACAAAGTACAGTGTTACTTAAATAGTGTGCAACTATAAATATTGCTATATTATTAAATTTATTCTATAATAAAGATATATACTATTGCAGATTGCGTAACCACAGCAATTCAACCATTTTGCAGTACAATAGTATCAGCATTCCGTGAGGCTCGGCTATCAATGCAATTATCAATGTCACATTTTTGGGAGCAACGATTCAAACTACTGTTTACTGGAGTCCTGTTGCTTGTACTCAGTTTTTTATGGGTACGCGTTAAAAACCGCAGGTGTTCCAACTGCACCCGAAGACACCATCGAGCCAGCCCTTGATACGGAATTAGTTGCCACTGATTACACGGTCAACATCTACCGCGCACGGCCAGTCATCGTCACTGATGGTATGGTCCGTCAAAAAATCATGACCGCCGCGCAAACGCCGAGTGACATCGTTGCCAATGCCGATGTTCCCGAATTACGCGACGAAGACCAAACCGTACTGGCGGCAAATGGAGACATAGCCGTTGATGGTGCGAGTACGGTATTAACGATCAATCGTGCGACCGAATTTACATTACAACTGTATGGCAAGCCAACAATAGCCTATACGCACGAAAAAACCGTCGGGCAGATGCTATCGCAAAAGGGTATTACATTAACATCCAGCGATTCGGTATCGGTTGACCAAAATACGCCGATTACTGCTGGCATGACTGTTGCTTTATGGCGAGAAGGAGTGCAGACGGCAACTGTGGAAGAGCCAATTGCATTTACATCCCGCCAAGTTTTGGATACCGATCAACCAATTGGATACAAAGCGATTCAAACTCCGGGACAGAATGGCCGCAAAAATGTCACCTATGAAATCATCGCCAGTAACGGCCGCGAGACTGGACGAAAATCGATCCAGAGCGTTGTCATCGAGCAGCCAAAAGAACAGATTGAGGTTGTTGGTGCAAAACCTGGTAATGGCCTGACCAAATCAAAAGGTGCACAGCAATTTGTCGACAGCAAGGGCGTGACGCACCGAGAAACGTACTATGATTTGCCAATGAATATTGTCATGGGTGCGTGCGGCGGCGGAACATACACAATCCGCGCAGCCGATGGCGCCAAAATAGATAAAGACGGTTACATACTTGTAGCTGCGAACCTAGGAAATTATCCAAAATGCTCAATCGTCGAAACCAGTATGGGGCCAGGCAAGGTTTACGATACTGGCGGCTTTGCCGTCAGGCATCCACATGGATTTGACCTTGCTACCGACTGGACAAATAACGACGGTCGATAGATATCGTCGAGTCCCATAAATATTGGGCATGACAAAGCCCTGCTGGTTACACAGAAGCTTCGTCACTTGAAGAACTGCGCGAGCAGGACAAAACCTTACTGGTCAAAAAGAGTGAACCCCGAATGCAGCAGTGTTGCAATTCGGCGATTGAGTGTCCATGCTATGTTGTCATTCAGCGACCACCAGGCAACAGTTGCAGCACTTTGCACCCGCCCTTCAAACGCTTCATCGAAATAGGTGGGCTCCAGCGATCCAAGATATGGATTTTGCAACCAGCGCTCGAAATCGATGATCTTGTAAAACAATCCGATGCGCGGCCCGACAAAATAGATCTCGCGACGAATGCCAGCTCGGACCATTTCGTACGGAACAACAACGATGTCGCCGAGCGCCCGAATCGACGCGGTCGATCGATCTGCTGCACCCCATTCGTATTCCGCACTTCCCATGTATTCCATGCTGAAATACTTATCGAATCCACGGAGACCGCGACCTTGTCGTTGCAGCTCTAGGCGCTGCACCAAATAAAAATAATGCGGCAAAGCACGATCAGACGAACGGTCGAGCTCGTCGATCGATTCTGTCGCACATTGTACGCTGTCGAAATCATGACTGTCAGCTGACATCGATACTCCTTCTGACGAATTGTTAAGGTTGTATGCACAATACAATTAATTTACTAAATAGTCAATACCACTCAAACATTGTCTATTTGTGTAACTTTGTCCTTATGTTTATACTATTAACAAATGAACAAATCCCGCGGCTTTACTATTGTTGAATTACTGATTGTCATTGTCGTTATCGGCATTCTGGCAGCCATCACAACCGTGGCATTTAATGGTATCCAGGATAGGGCACGGGCAACACAAGTGACCTCTGTCGTGACACAATATCAAAAGGCACTCGCGTCGTACGTTGCAGAAAAGGGTGCATATCCCGTCGAGACAACTTCGTGCCTAGGGGATAGTTATCCTAGCGATCAATGCTGGAGTGGGCCGAGTGGTGCGCGCACAAAGAATGCTTCGTTCAATGATGCAATCCGTCCCTATATGAACAACATCAATCCCATGCCGTCACCCGACCTATATCCTTATTTAGGTAACCAGCGCGGGGGTGTGCTATTTGATTACAATACCGTGCGAACATTGGATGGTGGCGCCGCAGGAACACTACCATATGTTTTGGTCTATTATTTGAAAGCAGATAGATGCTCTGTCGGAAAGCCGCTAGCGAAAAGTGGGAATAATTATACAAGTACAAATGCAAATGCGTTCACAGAGCGGAATGGCGGAATTGTTCAGTGCGAAATAGAATTATCGCGGCCATAATCTATGAATCATACAGACATCAATACAAGTTCGCTATTAAAACCAGTTACTAAATCTGATATACTTCGCTACCATCCAACGCAGGGAATTGCTGCTTCATTCTATCAAGACACAGCACGCAAAAAAGTACAGATACTGACACGACTCAATCGTTTTGCGTCAACAAATAATGTTGATTTAATACACGACGTACCAGATCTCGTTCGAGACGGCATGATCTTTCACGAGGGTAGATCAAAACTTATCACCGAAGGATTACTATTTCACGATGGCATAGAAATTGCCAATTACAAATATACTACTGGCAGCGGGCGAAGTAGACGTGATTACGTGTGGGGGTATGTACGAGTTGACCTGCCTAGACCATTACCGCACATGATACTAGATAGCAGAGAGAATAATCTATTTGGGATGTCGAATTTGCCAGAGCTGTTTGAAAAAAAGCAGATTCTATCGCTCGAGGGAGATTTCGATAAATACTTTACGCTCTATGCGCCAGTACAGTATAGGACCGACGCGTTGTATGTTTTCACGCCAGACGTTATGGCTACGCTGATCGATCACGGCAAACAATTCGATATCGAGATCATTGATAATAATCTATACCTCTACAAGTCGGGTGGGTTCAAACTAGAGTATCCCGCAACAATCGAATCGGTCATAAAGATTACGGACATTATCCAAACCGAAATTAAGCATCAAGGCATGCGATATGTCGACGACAGGGCAGTCCAACCCGCGAATAGTCCTACGCAGTACGCGATTGCAGCCCCAGGACGTCGATTAAAACGGCGTTTCAACGTCATAGCAACAGTCATTGTGTTACTGGTATTTCTATATCCATTTATCGTCGATGCGCTTGAAATACTATTACGATAACCATATGCGGTATACTAATAGTATAATGCGCAACTCTCGTGGCTTTACTATCGTTGAATTATTAATTGTGATCGTTGTTATTGGGATTCTGGCGGCCATCACGATCGTCGCATTCAATGGCATTCAGCAACGATCGAGATTATCATCAGTTAACGCAGATCTAACGAATATCGGCAAAGCCGTTCGACTAGCATCTGTCGATAATGACGCATATCCCACTGCGGACGATGATCTGCGCAATATATTAAAGCAAGCGAAAGTGTGGGACAACACGCGCAGCCCTACAACAAAAGAATTTATGTTCTGCGCTAATGCGACAGATTTTGCCGTCCTAGTATTTAAATCACCTGGCATACAGTCATACAACGCACCCGGAGCAACGGTGTACTACTGGTCGACATCTGGAGGGCTAAAATCGTATATCAACACAACCGGTGAAGTAAACTGGACGCCAAACTGTCAGCAGGCAATCGGTACTGTTACGTGGCGACAAAACGCCCAATCAATTGCCAACTAATTATCTAGAAATTATTGGCATATGACCAAAGAGTAGGGCGCTTGTGTGACCTAGATTCTGCGCTCGATCGGACTTGTAGCCACCGAGGCTTTCTATCACTAATGCCTCGTCGCCAAAGACCTTACGGGCAGATTCATATGCTTCGCGCGAGATAATTATAGCAAACATAGCTTTTGCCCCTAACTCGCGTGCATGGTCGTGACTAGCGAGTAGCAGCTCGCGACCGTGACCATGTCGTGGTCGCGAGACATCGAAGTTGGCAATTTGATATACTCCATCTGGTGAATGGATGGCATCAAGTGAGCCGTAACGACTCTGTAGCTGGTAATGATCACGATCACCGATAGTTACCATACGAGATATATCAACCCCTTCGTATTCTGCAGATGTGCTATTCATATTGCAATTATAACACCCTTAGAATATATTTTAACTATAGTCAATTTTATGACAGCATAGTAAAAAACTGATATACTAAATACCGTCGCAATCCTACGAACAAAGGCACCTCGAGAATGAGTACCCTCAAAGAATTTGATGTCGAGCAGATATTCACTGCACACAATGGAGCACACTTGGTCATGTTGACCAGAAAGGATATCCGGAAAGCCGCGACACAGAACGACGCATGGAAACTCTATCATGTCCACGGGACTAGCACAGTCGAGCTCGCGTCGGTGGTATCGGAACTTCGGACGGACGAACTAGTCCTCGCTACGGACCGCGGCAACCAGTTGCGAGTCAAGTCCGAGAATGGTTCGATAATTCTGGCCGAAATGAACGGCCAGCAGCTCAAGGTGGCGAATTCGGGTCAGTACCGGGTCAAGCGAAGTACGATACGGGGGATACTGAACATCAGTATCACCCCTCGGGTACACACCGCCAGTAGCAGTTGATGCGACAGCCCACCTCACCATCCAGCTTTGATTGGGTAGTGAGGTGGGCGCTTCAATATAAAATCATACGCCGTAGCTATAGTAGAGTGCACTTAAAGCAAATCACCCGCATAGTCGCAACAATATCGCTGCGACTATGCGGGGCGTATCACTCCTCTAGTAGTTTATCCAGGGCTCTAATGTGCACTCTGGCATGTTCGTCTGCCTCTCGCAAGTTGCCACACTCCACCATGTACCTGACGATGACCCAGCGCCCTCGTAGCGACAAGAAAGTTGTCAAAAAATCGGTCAATTGGATAAAGTCAAACCCTACCTCCTGCTCGATAATGTTTTGCATCCTCGCACACATCCTGACTGGGTCTATCCGATCGTCTGCCTGACGGAGGATCTCCCAGTAGCGAAGTTCGCTGTGCAGTGCTTGTTCCTGGAGCACGAACAGATAAAGCTGATTCTGTCCATTGAGCAATGAATCGAGAAGCCGCATCGACTGCAGACGCCTGTCCGCAACCAGTTCGGTCAACTGGGCGGTCAACTGCGGATGTTTACTGCAGATGTTTGTGACCCTGGTCACTTCTTTGCGAAAGTAGCGGTCAGCCGACTGTCGAAAATCGGTCAAGACCGACTCGGACCACATGGCGAGCTTATGCTCGAATTCTTGAACGATCTGACCTGCCTTCATTGGATATTCCGATCTATGAGAAGTATACACCAGCCGAATGACTGGTTTTGAGCATATGCGTAATACTCGTGGATTTACTATCGTTGAATTATTGATCGTTATTGTCGTGATCGGTATCCTGGCAGCAATTACCATTGTCGCATTCAACGGTATCCAGGACAGAGCAAAGTTCGCGCAGAAACGAGCTGACTTAACTTCGATCAATAAGGCAATCAAACTATATTACGCAGACGTTGGCTCGTATCCCGTCAGTCCATCCAGCCCAGCGACAGGAAACTTTGTCTATCAACGAATGGCAGCAACTGATAACGACTTTATTCCAGGATTGGCGCCTAAATACATTTCGAAAATACCGACGATTACCGACGGTCCAACTGGCGCAGCTAACAATAACACATTCATTTATCGATCAGATGGAACAAGCTATACGATTCAACGCTTGTATCAGCTGGGCACGACACCACAAACCATGCCGGCAAGTGAGTGGAGTCAGGTGCCATCTGACTTGAAGGAGACTGGTAATGTTGATCGCTGGGGATTCAAGAGTTAACATGCATAATACACGCGGATTTACCATCGTTGAACTTTTGATCGTGATAGTCGTTATTGGCATTCTCGCTGCAATCAGTATTGTGGCATTCAACGGAATTCAAACAAGAGCCCAGAATACGCAGAAGTTCAATGAACTGAAAAACTGGCAGCGGATATTTGAATCATACAGATCGCTGAAAGGCAATTATCCTGACGGTGCTGACGGGCAAACGTATTGCCTCGGAAGAGGGTTTCCGATGGGCGGCGGAAGCGTCCGTCGTTGCCGCGATTATTCAGGGACGGGAACGACCAGTGTCGACTGGCTTGTACCGTCGTCTTAAGTAGGTAAAGTCTCATTTGAGTCTACTAGAATAAGCTGATTGCTATCATTCAAAGGAGATTCTACAGTACGGTATGTATTCCTCGACGAACCGATTCAACATTAACATCACTACGTGCATCTAAGGTGTAAATTTCACCATCGAGCTGTATCAGCAGTGGTTTGATTGTCTTGAAAGTATACGATTCAAACGAGCCCAATTCTTCTAACCCAAATGTAGCTGACTTGATCAGCAATGCAATGACTTGTAGTTTTGATCGATAGCCAATTGAACTAATTTCAAACTTCCCGTCATCAACCTTGCCAGATTGCGCTAATTTGACAACTTTTGACATCTGCGCGATGTTACTCCAAACCAGACTGCTGAATCGTTTTTTCTGTCCTTTGACAGTAATTGTTGCATGCGTATATTTGAACAAATATTTGACCAACAACCACCTTTCATTAAACCAATTCAGATCTGCTTTGGTCAGCTGTCGCCCGATTGTTGGCGTTAGCCCAATGCCCGCATATGAATGAGCATAGCGAGTCCACTGCTTGCCGCCGACGGTTGACGTTATTTTGATAGCATCAATATTTCGAACATTACCATCGATAATATTAGTAGTGATATCAGATCCGCTGATTGCCGTGTAGTGATCGTTAGCGTTACCGGACGGTAAAATACCAGCGGTGATGTTAGTCGCGTTATTCAGCAAGATTCCGTTGATCATTTCATGGTAACCGCCGTCACCACTGGATGAAATGAGCAGTAGTTGTTTGCTAGATTTTGCATACTGACGCGCCATTTCTTCGGCGTGACCAGCATGCGATGTTTCACGCAGCGTCACTGGAATCTTCGGTGCATCTACACGTAGTTGATCTCGTAATTGCATAGCATTCGCTTTGCCGTCGCCAGTACTGTTTGGATTATAGATAATAATGACCTGGTCGAATCGATGGCTCATACGAGCGCCTTTGCGGCGCGCTTGCGATTACTGCGGGCATATAATATCGACGCAACGACCAGCACCCAAGTAATACCAACGATCCATCCAGCAATAACATCGGTCAAATAATGCACACCCAAATACAT
>SEAL01000019.1 GCA_004145215.1 Chloroflexota bacterium
AAAGAAATGGCAGATTGTTTATGCGATAATCATCGGCGTTTTATTCAGCAGCCAGTTGCCGTGGGTTTCCAGTCCGGAAGTAGCGCTACTGCTCGGCAATCTATTCGCATTCGCAGTTGGATTACATCATGCGCCCCGCCTCCATATTCAAAAAGTGACCCAATTATCGCAAACAACGTACGAAGTACTTGCAGTACCAAACCGACCATTATTATTCAAACCAGGCCAATATCTAGAACTCAGCTTGCCACACAAACAGCAGGACATAAAAGGCATGCGGCGAGTGTTTTCTATCGCATCCGCGCCAAATGAAAAATTTGTTCGCTTTGGCATTACGGCAACAGGCAAAGTCAGTAGCTTTAAAAAAGAATTGCTAGCAAGCGAAGGTAAGAGTATTCGCGCCACGCAGCTTGGCGGTGATTTTACATTACCATCTGACACTAGCAAGCCATTGCTATTCATTGCTGGTGGCGTCGGTATTACGCCATTTCGCTCCATGCTATCCGATATGCTAGAAACATCACAGCACCGTGACATAACACTGTTCTATGGTGCAGCGACCACTAATGCCGTTATCTATCAGGACATCCTCGACAAAGCAGAACAAAAAGTAGGCCTACGGGTTGTTCCGGTAATTGCAGAACCCGAAAAAAACTGGAAAGGTGAAAGTGGGTTTGTTCGCGTATCATTATTGCATCGTTACGTACCTGATTTTCGCGATCGCCTGATATATATATCTGGCCCACCTGTCATGGTTGAAACGATCAGAAAACAATTGCGGCAAAAAGGTGTCGACAAACGTCACATCAAAACCGACTATTTTACTGGATATTAATCCTTAACGATTTTTGTACCAAGTCGCAAATTTCTGCCAATGCTCGAGGCCTTCGGAAGCTGATGCAATATCTCCATCATCATGCATTTGAGCAAGTGTCTTGTCGTTATACAAGATAACCGTTCTTTCTATCGAATTGCCGTTAGTGCCGCGCGGCTCATCAGTAAATAGACCGGGAAATTCCGCAGAAAAATGCTGTACACCGTTTGCGTCACAATACGCAACGTGTTCAATACAGATAATACGACGATCCGCCCCCGCCATAATTCGCAACCAGTCTTCTGCCTGCCACCAGTTAGCAACATCTTTCATATAACCACCTGGAAAGCCACCGAGCGCCGGAATATTCCAACTGGTATCCTGCACCACCACCGGTTCGCCGGTCACGGCAAATGCCGCCAATGCTTTCGCTTTGGTAATTTCACGACTGTCGTGATGTTGAATTTCATCGGTGTTAACTTCGACGGTGACAACGCCAATACCGTATTGTAAAAAACTTTTGCGAGCTTCGGCAATTTTTCGCGAATTACCGGTCGCAAATAGAATTGTTTTGCTCATGATTCCAAATACTCTTTCAGAGCGCCGAACGGCTTCATGATACGGTATGTTCGAATGTCTTCGTCGCCGTCTAACTCGGCACGCACTCGTCCGCCACAGCCATTTGGCTGAAATATTCTATCAAATCCATACCCCATTCTGCCGCGCGGATGCTCGGCAATATCGCCATCCAGCCCGCCACGTATCATTTGCAAATTCACACCATCATAGTATCCGAAAACACATTCTGCGCGAGCCGAACGATCGTCAAAGCTGTCTAAAATTCGACACAGCTTCTCTAGCCCATCAGGCGACTCGATAAAGAACTTTATGAAGGGACCTGGCAATTCACCGAGTGCGGTAAATTTCAATGCCACATCTTCGACTAAAACCGGCGCTTGCACAATTGCATACGCTTGCTTTACTTTATGTTCGACGATTGCTTCTAGACTGGTCGACTGAATCTCTTCTAAATCTAGTTTTTGATGATCCAGTTGAATGCCGAGCGTCTTTGCTAAATAATCAGCTTTGTTCTGATTGCCTGTGATAAATATTGGCCGCTTAGTCATTTTGAATCTTTTCGAATCGCGAAATATTTTTTCCGTCTATCTCGACCGTCTGCATGAACATATCGTATGGCCGCATCCAAATAGTGGGGCTTTGTGCCTTTTCATAAAGTGCTCGATACACAACGAAATAGTCGTGTGTTTCTGTATGGCAACCAACATCGATAACTTCATAGAAATTGCCTTTATAATGTCGATACACTCCAGGGACAATCGGTGGAACATCGAAATTCTGGTCGACGTTTGTATCAGCTGGATACACTTCTACAGCTTTTAATGGATCACTTCGGTAGTAATCATCAGCGCGCTGATCGCTCGCTGTCATTACTGTATCAACGAAGTAGCCCTCACTAAAGCCACCTTTGGACGCACGCTTGGCACGCTGAACTTTTTGTAAGTCTGATTCATTAATGTCGCGCTCGCGAAGCAGACTATCAAAAACTTCTTTCACGTCTGCCAATTCGGTCAGAAAATCTTCTTTGCTATCTAGTTCAGAAAGGGCTTCATCAGCCTCCTCTTTTAGTTTTTCTAGCAGTGCCTTTTGCAGGTCCCTGCCAGTTAGCACATCGACCGTTAGCGTATGATTGTCGCCTCTGATAATAGTAGGTATATTGTCACGAACAAGTTTTGATAAGCGAAATGTAGCCATATAGCTATGCTACCATCTTCGCGAGTTTTAGCCTATGAGGGTAGCAAAAGCATCCTCATCAATTACGAGCGTTCCGTAGCTTTCTGCTTTTTTTAATTTGCTTGCGCCGACTTTTCCACCCGCCACTAGATAGGTAGTGTCTTTTGCAACAGACGTCTGAAAAATACCGCCCTGCGCGCGAATTCGATCTGCGGCCTGATCACGGCTCATCGTCTGCAATGTTCCCGTAACGACAAAACTCTTCCCGATCAATTTTCCAGTTTTCTTTTGATAAAACGGCCGAACGCCGACAGCTTCGAATTTATTTAATAATTCGATGTTATCTGGATCACTGAACCATGCGACGATTGACTCCGCTACCACTTTTCCAATACCATCGACATCTTCTAGTTGCTCGAGCGTATAAATGTCGGCCGTATCTTTCACGAGTCCTGAGTCCACCAGCGCTACGACGTTCTTCTCACCTAACGTATCGATATCCAATGCGCCCTTGCTGGCATAATATTCGATTGATCGTTTTAGCATCAAATCCGTCGAAGCACCTTTGACGCGGTAGACGACGTCTCTGCCAGTACGTTCGAATTCCAATTCTGGATACTGCTGCTTTAATGCAGACAAATAATTAAATGCTAACGAATCTTTCGGACGTAGTTCTAATACGACGCTTTCGACTTGCGGAATAATATCACCCGCTTTGAAAATCACCACCGTGTCGCCAACGCGAACGTCTTTTCGCGCAATTTCGTCGGCGTTATGTAAACTAGCATGTTGAACAGTCGTGCCTGCAACAACCACAGGGTCAAATACTGCAACTGGCGTTGCTGCACCCGTACGACCTATACTAATAACAATATCTTTTACGACAGTTGTTGCTTGTTCAGCGGCATATTTGTATGCGACCGCAGCACGCGGCTGTTTGCCGACAATACCCAGTTCACGGAATCTTGATCGGTCATTCACCTTGATGACTAGTCCGTCGGTGTTGAACGGCAAATCTGATCGTATATCGCCAACATGATCGACAAACTTCATAACATCGCTCAATCGCGTATAGACACTCGCTTCACTATTACGCGTCAGCCCAAGCTCGCTGAGCGCTTCATAGGCAAACATATTAGTCGACACGTCGTCGGGATTATCCCGTAGGAGATCGTATGCGCGAAAATGCAGCGGACGCGCTGCCACTAATTTCGGATCCAGCTGGCGAATCGTTCCAGCGGCAAGGTTACGAGGATTAGCGAATTCAGGATCACCTGCGGCTCTACGTTTTTGATTTAATGCGTCAAAATCTTTCTTCAACATGACGATTTCGCCACGCACTTCTGTGCGCCCAGTTAAAAACTGTGCGTAATCAGTCGAATCGCGCAACCTTAGCGGTACGTTCTTGATCGTTCGAACATTACTGGTCACATCCTCACCGACATAGCTATCACCACGTGTCACCGCTTGCGTCAAGATTCCGTCCTGATATGTTAATGCACATGCCAGCCCATCCATTTTGATATCTGCAAAAAATTCATGTGATTTTCCTGGTAACAATTTTTCCATGCGCGTCACCCAGGCTTCGACCGCCTCTCGATCAAACACGTCATTCAAACTAAGCATACGCGTACTATGTTCGATCTTTTTGAACCCATCCTTTAATTCATTACCGACACGTTGCGTGGGGCTATCAGATGTGACCAGTTCCGGATGATCTGATTCGATCTGCTTTAATTCATTAAAAAGTCCGTCGTACACAGCGTCGTCCACCGACGGCGCGTCATTGACATGATATTCGTAGCTATAACGATCAATTAGCGTGCGCAGTTCTGCTGCACGCTGACTAGGCTGGACCTGCTTCATCTTCGACTACCTTTCTGTAGAGCAAATAAATATAAGATGTTACAAAAACAATCGTAACAGAACTGAGTAGTAGTATTGAAAACGGTACAAACGGTAGCGCGGAAATAAACGGCCAGACCTGTTTGATCCAATCGTCGAATATAATAATAGGAATTATGAGCAGCGCCCATACAACAACAACGGTAGCCAGTAGCCATAATAGCCGGAATAAAATTCGCAATCGGCGCCCGACAACTAAATCTCCCGCAGTCTTGATTGCCTGAAACGGATACATGCCAGGCAAAGTTACTACCACGAGTGCTATAAAAGTACTCGTCAACCAGTATAGCGATAGCAATACGAGTAGTGTGTCACCAATCCAGAACAACATTGCAGCAACGCCACTTTCTAGCAATCCCGACGCCTGTGCAGCCGTATATAGTAACACTGCGATTGCGGCCGGCAGCAATTGAATCGCAAGTACAAACCCGACGATGACAGTTGAAAGTATTGGCGACCCACCATTATATAACCCATCGCGAAGCGCAACGCGACGCCCAGCAACAACATTCCTCAGCAACCAGATAGTCGTTAACCATGCAAAAAATACGGCAAGGCCTCCGAGTACGCTCTGAGCCTGAGTGACATTAGGCGTCAATCCGGATGTTACAGATGTCACCAAAAGCAGACTTGCGCTGCCTATTTTGCCCCAGTTGCCGGCGAACAGATCACCGCCAGATTCTTTCAAGGTGCTGCTCAGGTTTGCGTAACTTTCTTGGGCGCCGATACCACCGATAAATATCGTGATGATTAGATACGTTAAAATCAAGCCGCCAAATAATTTCTTTTGCTTCCATAGTGTTGCTCGAACGTAATTCGTAAATGACCAGTAACCTTGGATATCTAACGTTCGCTTATAGTCTCGACGGCGGGTGCGACGAAAACTGCGGTGTGGTCGTCGGCGCAGTAACCCATCTATTCGGCTGTAGACACGAACGAAGGGCCAACGCACAATTCGCCCTACTTTCCGTAACCATGGCGGAGATATTTTGACAACCTTTGCTCCGATAGTCGATAGTCGTTTTGCGATAGATCGTCGCCATACAGTCAAAAACGAAAGCTTCTTTGCGGTATATTTTTTAGCAAAACCTTGTTGTTTTACAAGGTTCTTTTTCACTGATCGAAATTTCGATATGACAAGCTTGCGAATTTTCATAGCGCCAGTTAAAACTTATCTGCGTTCTTGCGCAATCTTGCGATACGTTCTTCTAGTGGGGGGTGTGTACTGAATAAGCCGCTGAGGAATCCTTTTTTCAATGGGTTTGAAAAGAACAAGTGTGCAGTCGAACTACTCTGCGCCTTCATTGGCTGACCATGCTGCTGTAATTTTTCTAGAGCACTCGCCAAGCCCTCTGGGTTTCGGGTAGTCATAGCGCCCGTACCGTCGGCTAGATATTCACGTTGACGACTAATTGCCATCTGGATAATTGCCGCCATGATTGGCGCCAGAATAACGATGACGATTGCAATTGCATAAAAATACACAGGAACATTTCGGTTATCACTATTACTAAAAAACAGTGCGTGCAGTACTAGATCCGATATTAATCCGATCGCACTAACCAGTCCAAATGCCATCATGCTGACGCGAATGTCATAATTCTGCACATGACCCAATTCGTGGGCCATGACGCCTTCTAATTCACTGTCGTCCATCAGTTCCAGAATCCCCGTTGTTGCTGCGACAATCGCATGCTTTGGGTCGCGTCCGGTAGCAAATGCATTTGGTGCCGGGTCATCGATAATGTACACCTTTGGCATCGGCATACCAGTTGTAATAGCCAAGTTCTCAACCATTCGGTACAACCGAGGGTTATCGCGCTTTTCGATTTCCTTTGCACCCGTCATTGCGATAGTTAATTTGGTAGCGGCATAATATTGAATAAATGCATAGATAGCCGCACCAGCAATCACCCACAGCGCAATAGACGTGTTACCGAAATACAAGCTAACCACGTACCCTATTGCTGCAATAATTGCCACAAACACCACCATAATTAATACTGTGTTTCTTTTATTGGCAGCAATAGATCCGTACATGATTTTCCTCGTTTATTCTGTAGATATATGGGTATTTAGAATTTTACGTCGACAGGTTTTTCGACAGTAGCGCGTTCAGATTCGTCAACGTCAAAGAATTCACGTTCTTTGAATCCAAGCATTCCTGCAAAGAAATTATTTGGGAACAATTGAATCTTTGTATTCAAATCACGAACACCACCGTTATAAAATCGGCGTGATGCCTGAATTTTGTCTTCAGTGTCAACAAGCTCTGCCTGCAGTTCGCTAAAGTTCTGGCTGGCTTTTAGGTCTGGGTATGCTTCGGCAACAGCAAAGATGCTTTTCAAAGCGTCTTCCATCATATTGTCTGCTTTTGCAGCTGCTTTTGGTGTGTCAGCGCCGAGGATTGCAGAACGTGCTTCGGTGACTTTTTCGAATACACCACTTTCGTGTGAAGCGTAGCCCTTGACGGTGTTAACTAGGTTTGGAATCAAGTCAGCACGTCGCTTTAGTTGGATGGTAATGTCACTCCATGCTTCATCAACACGGATCTTTAACGTTACCAGTGAGTTGTAGGTGACCCATAGGAAAATACCAATTACGGCAATAATTCCAAGGACGATCCAGAGTGCAATCATTTTCTTATAATCCCCTTATATCTTTCATTGATTTGTACTATCATTATAGCATTTTTGACAAAAAAATTCGACCCCGAGGGATCGAATTTTATAATCTTTGGTGCGCAGAGCGGGACTTGAACCCGCACGACCGTTATGATCAAGAGATTTTAAGTCTCTCGTGTCTACCAATTCCACCATCCGCGCATACACTCAGAACATTCTGAAAATGTATTCAAATATATGGAGGCACGTACGGGAGTCGCACCCGTCTACGCGGTTTTGCAGACCGCTGCGTAACTGCTCCGCCAACGCGCCATCTTGAACCATTATACCAGAATCGTTTTAAAGTGTGCGTGCTAAAAATCAGCAATTACGAGTGGCGTATTTTTTTATCATCGTCTGAGCTGTCGTAAAGGGTTGCGAGTAATACCCATATTCATCATTGCGACATGAACCTGCTGGTTCGTCTTCGTTTTCATCAATATAATAAGGACGGCCCCATGGATCAACTAATCCGCGCACGTCGACACCGCTCGCGTCCGAAATTGCGTTAAGTGTTGCCGAATAAGTCACCCAACAGCCATGGCTCGTTTTGTTTAATGCCGCCAGGTCGGTACCAGTCGGAGAGTTCCAGCAGCCGCCACCAGTGGCGTTCGATAAAGTAATGTTATAGAGAGACGTTGACCTATTGACTCTTGCTGCAGAAATAGCTCTATTTAACAAAGATAAATCGCTATTAATCTTTGCCTGTCGCGATCGCTCTTGAATTCCGTTGAACGCAACAATGGTAATCGCCGCAAGGATGCCAATGACGACTATGACGATCAATAGTTCGACAATTGTAAAGCCTCGAGCATTGCTGGCGCGTGTAATCATAACCAGAATTATACCATGTTTCAGTGTCGTTATGAGGCGATTAGCTGCGCAATATCATCGAATGAATCACGAATAACTGCAGCAACTTTTGGTGTTGCTGCAATGAAACTAAGCGTCCTGTAATCGTAGTTTTCGCGTTCAAATGAAACAATTTCGCCGCCTGCTTCCTGTATTAGTAACACGCCGGGAACGTCATCGTGCATTTGTGACCCGCAGCGCAATTTGGTCACGCCCTGAATGCTTCCCTGCGCCAGTCGCGTAAATTCATACCCCGACGCGCCCAACGGCGCGAATACACCAATATGATGCGGCTGAAACAATTGATATATATGCCGATAGACGAACGATCCCGCAAAAATAATCGAGTTATCAAGTTCGGTGTTATTCACGTATACGCGCTCGCCATTTTTATAGGCACCCTGTCCGCGAATTGCCGTATACAAGTCGTCGGTAACAAACTGATAAATAACACTTGCTACCGTCACACCATCAACAACCAGGCCCGCCATGTTCGTACAGTACGGTAGCCCGTGAACAAAACTAGAAGTACCATCAATCGGATCGACAATCCAAGTCGCATCGACTAACCCCGCCACGTCATCCGTTTCTTCGCCGTGGAATCCGATTTGAGGAAAGCGTTCAGTTAACAATCGCTTGATTTCCGTTTCGACTTTTACGTCAAGTTCAGTGACGGGCGATCCGTCGACCTTAGAGTCATGTGCGACATTTCCGTATGACTGCAATAGTTCTTGACGAAACCCCTTAAACACTTCGATAACGAGTTGTTGTGATTCACGGATATCCAGCTGGCCATTATACCTATTCGCTTTGTCTACTAAATCGCGCGCTGCACCCGGTGACGTTCGGTATTCGACGTTATCCGCTGTCATACCAACTCTTTCATAGTAATCACGCGTATCTTGATTGTGTACAGCGGGTGTTGCTAACCGAACAAAGGCTTGATCCGCGTCATAACCTGCGAGTTCTGTCGATCGCCATGCGACACTTGCCAGCAGCTGCGCACCGACACCACAATTACGGTACGGGAATTTTACAAAAAAATCTTCGACGTATTCTCCGCGGACTCCGCTCCACCCCATTGCAGTTTCTTTGCCGTAGATCATTCCTGCCAGGCCAGTATGGCCCAAATCCGCCACGCGCAGAAACTCGAGGTTCCGTTCGCGATTACGAATCGTTTCTTCAACTTGCTCTGACGTTATCCTGATATCGCTTTCCGGGTGACCAAGGTACATTGCAAGTGATCGATGCATGTTTAGTATTTCTCCGGCATCAGCCGGCTGTGCGTCTCGTATGTGTAATTTTTCTATCATAGATCGATCATAAAGCTGCGGTTCTTCAATTTCAAAAATTATGTATTATTGATCAAATTTAATCAATATGATATATTTTAATCAAATGATTACAATTACCGATCGTGTGAAAACTTGGGTAACAGAACACCCTTTCCATGCCACTTTCATGGCAGATGGACTCATTAATGCATCTGCACTCGCTAGACTGATTCAACCGGATATAGCAAACCAGATGGGCGAAGCGGTTACAGTAGAAGCAATCACGCTAGCTTTGAACAGATACGGCAAAGACAGCCATAGCGCTACCTTGGTTGATTTTGATCGCTATATTGGCGAGGTATCTGTGCAGTCGGGGTTGAGTATTATGACTATCCCCCAAGTTGATCTGAATTCAGATGAGTTTTTTCGTGCGATCATGGAATTACAAAAACAACAGGAATACACCATTTATACCCGCGGCATTTGGCACACCGCATTAATTGGCAAAAAAGAAGTCATCAGCACATTGTCGCAAAGCTTTCCAGGAACAATCACATCGCATGATATCGTAGGCATCACCGTCAAATTAAAGCCCGGTCATCTGCCAGTTCCCGGCGTCTGCGCCTATGTTCTGCAGAAATTAGCTCATCGGAATATTAACCTTCAGGAAGTCACTTCTTCTCATAATGAATTGACAGTATTCATTCACAGGATCGACACAAACAAGGCATTGGAGTGTTTGGTCTAATAACCCGACGCCGCCGCAAGCTAATTTATAGTTGACTTTTACCCATAGGTACTATACCATTGGCATACAACTAGAAAGTATGGAGATTATGAATGAAGACATTATCAATGGACTAGTCAGCGACTGGGACGAAGTGTACAAAAAAGGTCAAATGGGACTATGGGTACTACTCGCTATTTCAGACGGCAGCAAATACACCGCAGAGATATTAGACTATATCAATGCTGCAAATGGCGGACGCTTTGACATCAAAGAACAAAGCCTCTACAGGGCACTCCGCAGGTTCAAAGGAATGAAAATGGTAGATATAACCGAAAGAGATTCGCCGTCCAGTGGATCGAAGCGTAAATACTATTCTTTGACGCCAATCGGCACGAGCGTCCTAGGTCGATTCATTGCAATCCACATACAGCCACTACAGCAACCATCAGTCGTAAAGTCAATTAATAACGCAGCAAAAGGAGCAAACCATGAAGCACGATAAGACTCACTCAAAACGATCGTTCTATATTACAGCAATACTATCTATAGCGACGATATCGATTCTATCAACAGCCGTTACGACATTTATCTCGTATCCTACTCAAAAGCACCGGGATATTGCCGCGCAGCAGACTGAAGTGATCGAAAAGAACGGTGGAGCGTTCAGTCTAGAGGCATACGAGACTGAAGAATTTAAAAAGCTTTCAAGCACAGCAGAAGCAGGATACACTGCGACTGCATTCCCTATCGGGCAATGGGCTCAGTTCATTGGTTCGATCATTCTTGTCGGTTTAGTGTACAAATATATTCGACGCCACAATATCTCTCCGACACGCCGAGCGATTGGTGCGACTGCCGCAATCTACCAAAAGAGGCGTAGTGATCGAATTCACTACGCCTCTTTTGATTTGATACCATCCAGTCGAAGTACGTCGCTATCATCAGAATGTGTAGTACCGCTTTTGACATGTTTAGCGCTAATTTTGGCGCCGTTTTTAATAACGTGCGCCATAGCCATCGCATGTCCATGACCAAGTGAGTGGTCTTGTTTCAGCCAACTGACGATTTCCGCAGTCTTTGATCCTGACCCAAATCCTTTCGCCGTCGCCAGTGCGATGAAATCGTTTGGCGTCTTGCCTGTTTGTAGTTCAACATTATCTAAATACGCTTGAAATGACATATATTAAGTATACTCCACCTGAATGAGTTTCCGACACTGCGGTACGCGAGCGCGAGCTAGAGAGTATACTGAATATATGGCAACGTCAACTGTAGAATCTATTACCGCATTTTATCACCAACAAGCGATGCAGACAGTGCGTCACTGCGACAACATGTCTTGTCACTAAAAGACAGATACGACGAACCTTGGCGACACTATCACAATTTTGAACATCCACTGGAGCTATTCGATACGATTGAACAATATCGATCACAGATCCAGCGACCCACAGTCCTAGGCTGGGTGGCGCTTTATCATGATGCCGTCTATGAACCTACCGCGCCCCATGGTCAAAATGAAGAGCGGAGCGCGCAGCTAGCCGAAGCGATGCTTCCGTCAGTGCTCGATAGTAATACAGTCGATACGGTCGCAGCCTACATACGAGCGACGGCAGACCACAAAGTCAGCGACAGCGACGAGGATCTCGATTTCTTCCTGGATGCAGATCTGGCTATTTTAGGTGCTCCATCCGATCGATATGATCGCTATGCTGCTGATGTTCGTGCAGAATATAGCCACGTACCAGATTCACTCTACGTCCCGGCTCGTATCACTATACTGAATGAACTCGCGACGCGTGCAGGCGCCGGCGGACTTTATCAAATACAAGGCTTAAAAGACAAATATGAACTTCGCGCGCATGATAATATTTCCCGAGAAACAGCACATTTGAGTACTCACCCATCTCGACCGACTACTTAAAACACCCTCGGGCAGTCGAGGATGTTTTAAGTAGTAGAAAATCTGACTAGAGCGTGAACGTAATAGTCTTGTTATTAAAGATACTCATATTCGTGAATAGTAACTTCAGACCAGCGTCACCAGTTGGAACTTCGTAGGCGAGTTTTCCAGTGACTTTACCGCCAGGGGCAAGCGAACCACTATTTAGTTTACCTTCACTGAGCGCCATAAATGAGATTACCGGTTTGGTAATTTCGCTGCACTTCGGTCACGGTAATTTGTCGCTTGTTGATGTCTGCCGTTTCTGCCACTTTATATTCAGTCTTTTCGGCTGTTGCCGCTGTCGAACCTGCCGCCTGCGAAGAGTCGTCTGATGAATTTGACGCAGTCGGCGTTGAACTATCACCGCCACCAGCTGCAGTTGCGATAATACCCAGAATAACAAGTACTCCGAACCCGGTTAAAATTTTGTGTCGTGCAAACCAGTTACGATCAGTTTTATCTTTTGACATGTGACAGCCCTCCTTAGGCATTTAATAATTTTGGCTGTCATTTGATAACAAAAAAGGACAGCCGCTAAGCTGTCTAAAGTCCACAATCAACGCGGTTGCGCGAAAGTGTGCGGCTGCCCATTAATACGAACAACCGCCTTTTTGAAAGGTGTAATCTGTGATGTGAACTTTAGACAATTATGATTATATAGCATATGCGTAAAAATTGTTGCATCGTTGCAACAATCACATCAATAATCGCACTTTTTCGTAAACTTAAATTCAGTACTGTATCAATTTATATTAAGTTGCTATACTGTTAATAATGAGCACAAGTGATTTTGATCTGCCAAGAGAAAAGCTACAAGCAAAGGGTGTTGCGCATCTGAGCGACGCAGAGGTGCTACAGTTATTAATTGGCAGCGGCAATGCGGCTAACAGCGTTGCTCATATTGCTAGAAAAGCCAAAAAGGCCTTACAAAAACATGGGAGCAATATCACACACGACCAGCTATGTTCGTTGGCGGGCATTGGTAGCGCACGCGCAGGGACGTTATTAGCCGCCTTTGAGCTAGCTCGTCGCTATCCGGTCAGCGGTGGCAACGTGACGCTAAATACCCAGCAGAGGATACTCGAATTTGCAGCAGACATACGCACACATTCAGATGAAACGACTCTTTACATCACACTCGATGGCGCTAAACGCCCGATCGCAAAGCGCCACTTATCTACAAATCTATCTCATACGAAAAAATTACGAACCATTACATCACACTACTTGTCTGACAGTGCCGCCAGTATTGTCATCGTCAAAGGCTGCATTGACCAGAATATTGTACCAAGCTTGGATGATCTGCAATTCGCCAAAGAGCTAAACAGCATTTTGGCATTTTTTGGCACCGGTATATGTACACATTACCTAATGAATGCGTTGGACGTACATGTCGTTTTGGGGTATCAGTATGGATGATGAGCAGCTATATACGACAATCAAGGCGTGGCACGACAAGGCGCGAATTGATTATCGAGAAGCCTACATGCGACTATACATCAGTTACAATGCTTGGTTTAGCCAGATAACAAATACGACGAATGATCGTGCAGCCATCATCGCGATGAAAAAGCGATTTGTTATATGGGGCGAATATCGTAACGGACAAGCGCTCCACCAGCTCTATCCAGTCGCAGCTAAAATCGCCGACTACACCCAGCACTCTCAAATCATAGATGTTACCGTAAAAGACGCCTACGACTGGCAATCAATTATAGAATACTGGTATAAAGTCCGCTGCCACCTGTTTCATGGCTCTCTTGTCGCCAACAGTGTCGACTACGATCAGCATGCAAAATTAGCATACGAATCTCTGAATATTTTTATGACAGAAATAACATCACGAATGGCGCAAAGTTTTACCAATAGAGACATGTATGAAATGCAGCAAATCAGTCAACTCATCATATTAGGCGCCCCAGACAGTGACAGCCTACGAGAACGATTGAGTGAACTACAGACTAAATACATCAGATCCCCCGATATCTGGAACGTTGATATGATAAAAATATAGACCGCCCACTACAAATGGAGGGGCGGTCTAACTCTAACAAATGGCAACTACTTGTCGTGCTTTGCTTCGTCGTGCTTGCCAGATAACTTGTCGGCCACATCTGATGCTTTTTGTTTGGCATCAGCAGCACTTTGCTGGACTTTACCTTCAACTTCTAGCTTTTTATCATCAGTCACTTTACCGGCTACTTCTTTTGCTTTTCCGGAAATTTTATCTGTCAGATTGCTCATGGTATGATCCTTTCGTTTAATACTAATACAATACTATCGACTATCAGATCTCTCGTCAGTGAGAAAAATCACAACTACAAGGTTTAACCTTGAAACTGAAGCGAAGGTTATATAAATACTATTTTAAGCGATTTAGTACGCCACGATTTTTGACAATGTTTTTGTAATCCCATTGGATTATCGTAGATTTTTGCAAATACCTCTGTACGTCACTCTTGTTAATCTGAGCGACGTCAGTATATCGAACTTGGGCAGCCTTAAAGCTTCCTTCGGAAATCAAACTTGGCTCATCGAACGACTGCCCACTCCAGAACATCAGGCGAACATCACCTTTTAGTTTGCTATATCCAACAATCGGATTGTTGTCCAAAAACCAAACTGGATGACCATGCCAGACCTTGCTAGTCGCATCTGGCAGGGATTCGTTAATAATCTGACGCAGCTGATCGCAAATCATCGCATCACTTTCGGACAGGTCATTATGATACGTCTGTATATCACCATTCATACGTTATCGCACGACCTTTTTAGCTAGCAATATCGCTTGGTCGAGTACGTTTGCCTCAGGGCTAGCGCCGGGTCCATAACTGAGGACGATCCAGTCACGACCGTCGAGAACATTGAGCTGACCATTGCGCTGATTGAAGTACGCTGCGCTCCCCAGATCCTTTACATCATCAATACCGTCCGTTGGCTTGCCGTCAGAAAATTCTGTTTCATTTTGTTGGACACCTTTGTCATCGATTCCAGAACGAACCGTAATCGCCGCGACAACGAGGTTGCCTGTATCAGGATTACCGTCTGTATAGCCACAGCTACTGGTTGCGACATGTCCAGAAACAGAAGGGGCCTTTGCGCCGCTCGCTAACGTACGCTCGCCAAGTAGCTCTTTTGCTTCAGTTAGCGTCAGTAGCTCGCAGGCTTTTGCAGGTTGATATACAACCTTTGGCGTACTACTACGAGCAGCGTAGACGATTCCCGCAGTTGCAGCCGCAACAACGACAAACACCGCTAGGCCGATGATAAATTCAATCTTATATTTTTTGATATATTCTTTCGTAGTTTGGATGTGCTGATTCATAATTTACTTATAGTATAACAGCATTACAACGGGTCGCTTACTCTACTCGACGTGCGAACATTTCTTCGGTTTCATTCATAAATATTTCGGCGATCTTCGGCCCGACACCGTATAGTGTTTGTAGTCGTTTCGAAAACTCGTCCTCGTCAGCGCTACTGTCGAACATAAAGAATAACGAGCCTTCATATTCACGGATCAAACGCTCCATACAGACACGCAGTCCATTTGCCGTAACATGCTGGTAGCGAGTATAGCCACCTTGGTGTAGCACGCCGACCAATTGATGATCCGATGCTTGTGTAATCGCCCACGGCGTATCGAGTTTTTTGTCAATCAGCAGTTGCCACGTCGTGACTGCGACTCCCGACTGAATCGGCTTTCCAAATAAATAGCACAGTAAAAACCATCGAAACATGTCAGTATCACCTGACAATATATCTAAATCAAATTCGGCAGCAGTGTGAGTTTTACGGGACTTTTTAGGCATCAGCCATAGCACGCATTAGGCGTTCATTTCTTTCCACAGATTATATTTTTCAACCCATGGCTTCAGTTCTTGCTTTGTCAGTTGTTTTTGGGTCGTTTTACTATCGGTGATTTTGGCGCTCAAATCTTTGAGTAGCTTGTCCACTTGGACGACAAATGATGGGTCTATCACTAGTAGTCGTCGCTTACCGGCAAATAAATACACCGCCTGCAAGCCAGCTAGATTCTTGCGAGCGCTATTCCATTCGAACTCTGCCGGGGATTGCGTATCACTACCGACAGCACGACCGATTTCAAAGATCATATCAACCGCCCCGCTGCGAAGCTGGCTGGCAAAATTCCAGGTCTCGTCATCAGTGTCATCGAGCGTCTTTAGAGTATGTTCAAAAATATGCTCGGCAACGGCATTTGCGTCTTTCCAAATCGGGTCATTACGAAGCGTTGTTTCTGAACGTGGCATGATGCATATTATACCACAAAATTATAGTTATTTACATCGACGCTGACACTGCTATACTATTATTACTGATTAAGTTGAGCAGCTCATCCTGATCCACACCATTATCAATTCTATAAAAGGAGTCAATCCATGACGACCGACAAACGGAATAAAACTGGTGCCGAACTGACGGAAGAGGTGCTACAAAAACTAACTACATTTTCCGAACCACATAAAGCACACGCGTTAAAAATGCACGATTTGATCTTGCAGGCGAATCCATCTTTGCAGCCGCGATTATGGTACGGTATGCCGGGATATGCAAAATCGAAAGATAGCGCCGTTTTGTGCTTTTTTCGTGAAGACAGCTATATGACATTCGGACTAACAGAGCAGGCTATTTTTGCGAATACTGCAGATTCAGAGAGTAAACTTATGCCATCCGCATGGTTCTTTAAGGAGCTAAACGAGGCAACAGAGCAGCAAATAGTGCAGACCGTAAAACGAGCGACACTAGGTGCCGGTGGTTACGAAGGAAGTTTTGATGCGGCGCATACATTAGATCGTGGCGGACTAGCGCTATTGTTGCAGTATTTAGGGCTAACAGATATCGATACGCGACCATCCACCGAGATTGACCTTGCAACATTCGAAGCAGCAGTTAGGACGGCTGTTGATTACGGCATGTCATACGACGATATTGACGACGCACTGTCAAAATCATCAATTAGTGATTCTGTTATCATCGGAGCGGATCCGCTCGCTGGCGGATTGATCGGCCGTTTTATTTCACGAATAGATAAAGTGTGAGTTCAGACTGACGCTCAATCACTTTATACTGCGGCTAAGCGGGCTTGTAGATCAGAAATAGCAGCCGTCTGGTTGGCAACGATGGCCTCGAGTTCTTTGAGGTGCGTTGCATCATGAGACATAACCAGCAGCCACTGCACATTGCCAAATTCACCATGCAGCGGAGCGATCGAAACCTCCCAATACTTCATTGTTCCCTTGAATGTCGGACAGTACCCTTCAAAGCGCGCCAGACTGCCGGACTTTGCGGTCGCAAGAGCATCAATCGCTTTTTGCTGGAATTCGCCCTCCCAAAAATTAATCCATTCTTTGCCGATGACTTGGCTTTCGTCATCGATCTCCATCACGTTTAGTCCGTTTGGGTTAAACGACATCAACATGCCATCCGTGTCGACGACTTTTATGCAATCCTGGGAAGAGCCGTAAAAACAGCTAATAATTTTGTCGGTAGGCAGATCATATGACATAATTAATATATTATATACTTTATTTCATTAATTATTAGTATTTGTAGCATATTTTATTTTAACAGCGTAAAATAGGAGTATGGAATCATTACTATATATCGTCATTGCCCTGACCGCCATCCGCATCGCCATCTTTGCCCTCTTGCATATTCAATACCCAAAATTTAATCCCTTCAAAAATACAGTCAGCGACTACGGAACAGGTGATTCGCGCAGATTATACAGCCTAATAGGCAGCCTATCCCTACTCGCATACACGGGGCTGTTTGCCTACCTGCTCTTTAGTAATTACAGTCCAGTATGGCTGATCTATATCCTAGGCATAGCAGTCGCAGGATCGATTGCTATCTTGGTCTTTCCGACAGACCTGACTGGCAAAAAAATGACACGAACCGGACGTATTCACTGGTTATTGGCCATCCTTAATTTCTCGATGCTATTCGTCTTTATGACGAATGCAACTATTCCAGACGTCGCATCGCAACCAGTCGCACTCGAAATCATGACAAACATTGTACGTGTTGCATTCTATACGTTCCTCGCATCTCTAGTGCTACCAAAGTTGCGTGCAAAATATATTGGGATAACAGAGCGCGCCTTTTTGACCTACATCCTTCGAGAATCTCAGACAACTACTGATGCATAAACTAAAAAGGAGCGACTTAGCGCTCCTTTTTTATTAGCATGTTTACATCTTTTTTATAGAAGTTTTCTTCGTCTTGACTAACTCGCCCTGATCTTCATACACCTGCGTCGCCTTTTCAACCAGCGTGTCACCTGTATGGTGCGCTGCATCGATTCGTTCACCGGCTTTTGCTTTCACGACCTTCGCCTCGGATTTGGCGGTCTGCTTTGCTTCGTCAGCTGCAGTCGTAATTTTTGACTTTACCTGCTCGGACTTTTCGATAGCAGTACTGTTAATCTCTCTCGACTTTTCTGCAATGTCGTCAGATAGCTCGGACGCCTTTGTTTCAATATCGCTATGCTTTTCTGACGCAGCCCTTTTTAGCTCGTCGGACTTAGATTGTGCCACAGCTGCGAGTTCATTACTTTTGTCGATTACATCGTCTTTCAGTTCATTAGCTTTGACGCGTGCTTCTGCTGCTTTTTCATCAACTATACCGCGCGTTTGCTCGGTTCGACGAGCAGCATCTTCGCGCACTTCATCAATTCTATCTGCCGCGTTGCTGCGCAGTTCAGCGACATCATTTCGTAGCTCGTCGGTTTTTTCACGTGCGACGACTTTCAGCTCTGCCGTTTTTTTATCAGTAGTGTCGCGCAAATCATCTACCGTATCGGCAGCCCTGTCTCTGAATTCCACAGACTTTTCTTTCACATTTTCTGCAGCATCTTTTGTCACAACTGCAGTCTTCTCTGCCGCGGCCTGAATGGATTCTTTTGCATTTTCGGTGAATTCTTCGGTCCTGCTTTTGGCGTCGTTCAGCATTCCCTTTAATCCGCCCTCTTCACCTTGTGCATCCAATACCAATTCGGTATACGTACTGACGATCGTTGCATCTGCACCTATTGTGACGATATCAGAAGGTTTGATCGATTTTTTGCCCTCTGTCATAGTTTTCAATCCACCTTGCGACACTTCCATGGAATCGACATACCCTGTTTCTGAATCAAAAAAGATATCTGTCACCTTACCAAGCTCTTTGCCGTCAATCGTCAGTACATTTGTTTTAACAAGGTGCTTGTTAGAATCAGAGATCGATCGCACATCACTACTTAGTTCTTTTGTTGATTGAATTGCTGACGCGTCGTGCACAATGACAGCGTCATCGCCGATGTTGCGCACGTCGTCAATGTGAATAGCCTTTGCCGACGAAAACAGTCCACCGCTATCGACTAGTAGCGCCGTAATACGATGATTCGTTGGGTCATACGCGATATCGTCGACTGTCTGAATAACCGCTCCCGTATCAATCGTCACAACCTTCAGTCCAATAACATTTTTGCCTTTGATAATCATAGCTTTACTCCTCTTCTTTTAAATTCGTTGGAATTGTTTTAATAAAATTCTTTTTACGTGACTTTGCGGCAATAGTAACGATAGCAACGACAACGATGACCAGCACGACAACAACTGCGAGTGTGACGAGGCTATTTTTGTCGATAATTACCTTGTCCCCTTGAATCTGAATGAAGTTATTTTGCACGTCTATTCCCTTTCTTTTGTATAGTGATATATCTATCATAGCTAAATACAAATAATAGTATGTAATATATTTAACATACTTAACTTTTTGCAAATGCAGCTGCAAATCAACATAAGGAACTAAATACTTAATGCAATGTAACAGATTGAAATGTCTGAAATTATAGCTATATAAATATTAGACGTAATTTGTAATATTATTTACAAGTTTTATGATTCCGTAGTGCTATTATTCATTCACTACTAACAGAAAGGGTTCTATGGACGAAGATCGACAGACAACCGAAACAACGACAACACAGGTTCAAAATGGTAATACCGCAGTTGAACGCCAGACTGTAGCATCGGCAAACACTGTACCTGCAAAAGTAATCGCCGGACGTATCATCTATTATATCGTTGGGTTAATATCAATACTATTAGTACTTCGAATCGTGCTACTTTTACTCGCAGCAAATCAAGGTAATGGATTTGTTGATTTCGTCTATGCAGTGAGCGGCTTCTTTGCTATGCCATTCTATGGAATATTTAACTACACACCCGCCTATGGCTCGTCAGTGCTCGAACTCAGCTCGATCGTTGCAATCTTTATCTATGCGCTCGTAGGATGGGGTCTTGTCAAACTTTTGACGATTGGCTCTCGTACGCGCGATATCTAGGATAGGGGTTTAATCGTTCCCGCTAGAAGCTCCGTCATCTATACAACTTGTCGATGCTTTCATGCGACACAAACAAATGAAAGTTTTGTATTGTCACAGGGAGCTTCTTTCGTGATCCCTAGTGCAAATATTCCACTGTAATCAGTTATTTTTTGTCGGATGAATTACCAAATGCTACGCCAAATGACATACCCAAGGCGATTCCGAATCCCATACCAACGGCCAAATTATCAAAAACCGTCAGCCCTGCGAGCGCTCCAAGACAAATGCCTAATGCTAGGCCAATAGCTAAATAATTCGACTTTTGCTTGTTTACTCGATCGGCAGGCTTCTTCTTCATATTAATTAGTATAGCAACAGTCAACACGCTATCAATCGAAATGCCATTTAAGGTTTCTGCCAATTCTTTACTACACACAGGTATCCGAGAGTTATAAGTCGTCAAACACAGTGCATAAAGAAAAATGCTTGATGGAAATCGCCACCCTGTGCCAAAACGTAGCTAGCTACGATATTCTAATATTTCCCCAGGCTGGCAATCAAGAGCTTCGCAAATCGCCTCTAGCGTAGATAATCGAATTGCTTTTGCCTTTCCATTCTTTAGAATCGACAGATTAGCCATTGTGATTCCCACCTTTTCCGAGAGCTCAGTTACGCTCATTTTGCGTTTTGCTAACATTACATCGATATTAATAATTATAGACATATTGAACCCTAAACTGTTAAATCATTTTCTGATTTTATATCAACCGCATTCTGGATTATTTTTTGCAACACACCGGAAAATGTCGCTATTACGAAAGACGCAAAAATGATGATACAGCCTATTGCGACAACCCCTGGCGCGTCGTCCTTATTAGCAATGTAGAACACATATGGCATTCCTAAGACAAATAACCCACTTATAGTTAACGCGCAGTATTTTATGCTACGAAATGAATCTACTGATGCTAAAGAAAGTGTATCGTTTTTATCGATATAACCAAGTAACCTGATTGCCTGGTATAACGCGAAGAAAAACGGAATCGCAGGAATATACAAACTTAGGAGAATTGGGTCGTAGCCGCCTAAATCTACCGCACCCACGACACGAGGGATCGCATACGCACAAAGAAATAACACCAAAGCTCCAATCAAGACCACTGTGAACCTTAAAAATATTGTCGAACTTTTCTTCATACAATTCTCCGTTAGCTAATTTATTCCTAATATACCAATGTTTTTATCGTTTTACAATATATATTTATTGTAAAACAAATGTGTTTGACTGTAGAGGCCTAAAATATTAGTGGCGGGCGCACGCCTAACCTAGACTATTTAACTAATCTTACAAGCCAAGTGACGATTTCGTTAACCAAGCAAATGCCATTAGAGCTATAGTTACAATTCCCAATAATTTTAATATCCTTAGTGCTGTCTTGCGACGATTTGTAAAAAAGAGTATGGCTGCGATAATAAGTGTTACGCCAGCTAGGATTGCTATTATAAATGGAAGAGCCATTATGGCATATATAACTACAAAATAGGCTGGTGGCACACTTTCCATAAGTTAAGTATACAGTAGCTACATCGAGGTCTTTACGCTTGAAACAATACAAAATCTAAATATTTCATTATAATCTTTAATCCTTCTACCATTTAACCGTCGGTTCTACTCGATATGTTGCAGAGCCATAAAACTGAAATAATAATGAAGCGGATAAAGAGATTCTGTGGCCTTCCGACCGCGCGGCTCGGAGAAGCTTTACTCTGCCTCATTTTGACCCTGAAGAGATCGAGAGTTGATTGATTAGTTTGCTATATAGTGCTACTATATAGCAGTAGTAAGTAATACTATATAGGAGTATTAAAAATTGAATAACACCACAGAAATGCTCAAAGGAGTTCTGGAAGGTAGCATCCTGCAGATCATCGGACGCGGCACCACCTATGGCTACGAGATCACCCAACAGCTTCGCAAGCTTGGTTTTGAAGATGTGGTGGAAGGCACAGTCTATACGATTCTTGTCCGATTAGAAAAAAATAACCTAGTCAGCATCGAAAAAAAACCATCCGATGTTGGTCCACCCCGAAAATTTTACAGCCTAACAGATTCGGGATACAAAGAGCTACATACCTTTTGGACTAAATGGGATTTTGTATCGTCAAAAATTAATGAACTAAGGAGTAGATAAATGGGTAAAATCATCGACACGCTAATCGGCAATTTAGACGAAAAGCGTGACTATCGTAAAAATGAAGCTCGTGCAAAAGCCCTCCCTGCAGAATACAGAAATTCATATAAAGAAATTAAAAAGTATCTTTTTAATACATCGGGAATCCTATCCATGGAGCCGTTAAAGGTTCTCGTAGATATCCTAGAGGAAGCCAGTGTGAATAATCGACCTGTAATAGAAGTTACTGGACCAGATGTCGCCGCATTCGCAGACGAATTAGTTAGGGGTACAAAGTCCTATCAGGACAAGCAGCGCAAAAAACTGAACGATACTATCGCGAACAAGCCAAAAGATAAGTGAATAGATAAAAGCAGTAAATTGTAGACCTCGTCGATGGTCTCACATTACATTGCGGTTTAATTCCAAGCTACTCTTCAACTACTAGCTTTGGATTAAACACCACTTCCCATACGTGACCGTCAATATCCTGGAAATACCCTGCGTATCCGCCCCAAAAAGTTTCATGAGCTTGCTTGACGATTATCGCTCCCACATCTTCTGCCTTGGACATAATATCGTCAACTTCGATAATGCTATTCACATTATGTCCCAATGTGAATTCTGTGGAACTTTTAGGTTGTTCATCAATTCCTGTATCGTGCGAAATGCTTTTACGCGGCCAGAGTGCGAGCCGCAAACCACTCTGTAATTTGAAAAAGGCCACAGCACCAAACTCAAATTCTTCGCCAACAATTCCATCGGTCTCCAGCCCAAGTCCATCGCGGTAAAATGCCACAGACTTGTCTAGATCATCGACGCCAAGTGTAATGACAGATATTCGAGGTTTCATATATATCTATTTTATCAGATTAGGATATTGACTAGACACAAGGTTTAGCCTTGAATTTAACCATAGTATAACCACAGTGCTCTCACGTCGACGCTTACTCCCTTCCATAGCAGTGAAGACGAATATTAGTCTTTGGCTAGCTCTGGGTGAAACCTGTCTATAAATTTACTAAGTGCAGTGTTAAGCAGTGTTTTTGTGTCGATCTGATCTTTGGGCGCAAAAGTGAGGATGTTGTAACCCGCCCCATAAGCGATGCCAAACTCTCCATTGCGAAGATGGCCGAGTATTTCTTCGTCGATATCGATTGAATTAGCGGTGAATAATTCTGCGTCGAAAACAAAACCTAGCCAGATAGGGTTATTCTCGTATTCGATTCCAATTGCGATATACGGCTGAGCTTCTTGCTGTAACTCTAGAACTGGATAGATAGGCTCAAATATTTCTAGACGCTTCTCCAGTAATGCCTCTCGCTTATTTGCTAACTCTACAACTTTTTGGGCCTGCTCCTCATAGTACAACGGAAGACTAACAGATATAGGTTGAAGCTCGACTTTTTCTGTCGCGTGCCGAGGTTCGCCAGCTAAAAGTTCAAGTCGTGCACTTACTCCACCTAGAGCGCGATGTTGTATTTCCGCTAACTGCTGATTACTTGCAGATTCTAACGCGAGCTGCACTGAATTCGCATGACCTTCCGATACCTCATATCGTGGATTGTGGGTCAGCCCAAGTAACTCACCGCGGTTTGCTTCTTCAATTGCTAATACCTGGTCTTCTGCAAACAGCGTCGCATCATACATATCTCGTAACCCTTTGGTGTCCTCGTCATCCCCCGCTTGTTCGATCATCTTTGCGAGAAGCGCCTGTTGACTAGGGTTATATTTGGCCATTTTAGCAACTTCCACAGATTGCGCTTGGAATGCCGCTTCTAATTCTTCGGGGCTTTTCGAAGCAGCTTCTTCTCGAAGATGGTCGGTTAGTTTTATAATAGGCGTCCCATCAGAACTGATCGGACCGCCCCACTCAGAAAGGATGGTGTCATATTCCCCTCTGCTAGTTTCATCCAGCAGCACAAGCTTTGCGCGGTTCAGCAAAACGGCCATCCTCTCACCTTTGCTACGAAACTCTGGCGCAAGTCCCTGTAGCCTATCTGGGTGGTATTCTAGGAGTCTAGCTTTAATCGAGCTGTTGACCTCATCGCTAGCAGCACTACGGTCAATGCCTACCGCTGCGTACAAATCAACTAAATAATCAACACCCTCTTTTGGTTCGTAATTTGACATTGACTCGACTCCCAGTAAATTTATATGAATACTACTGTACAACTAAAATCAGTTTTAAGGAATACCGAGGACGATCGAGCTGCCGAGGCAAACTCCTATTATTGCGCCTGGACATTAATAGGGATTCAGGGTTTAACCTTGAATTTGAGCATAATATTTTATAATATCTCCACAATCGAAAACCATAGAAAAAACCGATCACTGGGACCGGTTTTTTCTATGGTGCGGGTGAAGAGACTCTAACTCTCGACCTCTTCCTTGGCAAGGAAGCGCTCTAACAACTGAGCTACACCCGCATACTCGATAAATTATATCGTAACGGCGGTGGAATATCAATATTAATCTGTAATAGTGTCGTTTTGAAAGTGTTGTTATCCCCGTCCGTCGCTAGCTGTGACGGACGGGGATATACCAACTACAGTGCAGATGACAGCGCCTTTACATCCGCGCTGACCCGTTCCAATAGTGTCGAAACAGAATCGTACTGCGCCGGATCGATTGGCTGACCGAATTCCAGACGCACGCGTTGCCGCGAATAGAAGCGACGACGACCGACACGGTCACGCGCCAGCGGCATCAATCGGTTGCTGCCGACAATGCCGACGGGGACGATCGGTGCACCGGTACGAAGCGAAAGCGCCGCCACGCCACCTTTGTACGGTGCGGTGTCGCCCGGGCTGACACATCTGCCCTCTGGATAGATGATCAGGACTCCCTGGTGGCTCAGTACGTCCAGCGCCGCTATACCAGACGCTTTGCCGGACGAATGGCTGCCGCGCAGCACTGGAATGAACCCCAGTTGCCTGACCATCCAGCCAACGATTGGCCACTTCCACAGTTCGGCCATTGCCATAGCGACAGCACGCCGACGGAGCGCTCCCCATAGGAATATTCCGTCCAACATCGAAATGTGGTTACTGGCAACAATCACGGCACCGCGCCGTGGGACTGCCTGCTGGTTGACAACCGTCACTCGGACGATTTTGAAGAATGCGATGGCGATCAGCGATTGGCGAATGATTGCCGTCCACAGTAGCGCACGCTTGCCGTGTCCTTTCGGTCGATTGCGAATCGGTTCGGGCATATGCCACCTCTTTGCGCGAATTGGTATGATACCTAGCTGGCATCCCAATTACTATAACACCGCATACGTCGGCGACGAACCGTAAGCACCAAAGAAATACCCCCATCGCAATGATGAGGGTATTTCTTTGGTGGCTCCTCCCAGACTTGAACTGGGGACACACGGAGCTTCAATCCGTTGCTCTACCAGCTGAGCTAAAGAGCCACATGAGTATTGCTATGTTCGAAAGTGATATTTCAAAACAATCTCGCAACTCTGTATATTTTACTAGAGTTGCGAGATTTTGCCAAGGGGTGACTATTTATGGCCGCCAAGGACTGATTTAACGTTTTCGATCAAATCAGCAGGCAATACGAATAGCGTCTTTTGACTCGGTTCGGTGCTAATTTTTTCCAAAGTCTGTAATGTACGAATGTTAATTCCGCCAGGTACCTTTGCCAGCATTGCTGCTGCATCTGCGACTGCTTGCGCTGCTGCTTTTTCGCCTTCGGCGGTAATGATAACTGCACGACGTTCACGTTCTGCTTCGGCCTGTTTCGCCATGGCGCGCTTCATATCCTGTGGCAGTTCGATGTTCTGAACTTTGACGTTTTCAACATCAATACCCCATTGATCAGTTTGGGCATCAACGATTTCTTTGATCTGCTGGCTAATTTGTTCGCGCTTTGATAGCAGTTCGTCCATGTCGGCATTACCCGCAACGTCACGGAGTGCTGCTTGGGCAAATTGACTGGTAGCATAGATGTAATTGGTCGTTTCTAGTACGGCCTTTGGCGCGTCGATCACACGGAAGTAGACCACGGCATCAACACCGACAGTAACGTTATCTTTGGTGATAACCTCTTGTTTTGGTACATCAATCGGCGTGCTACGAATGTCCACACGAATGATACGCTGAAAGATTGGAATGACAATACGGAGCCCTGGCTGCTTGATACCGCTGAATTTACCCAGTGTTAAAATAACGCCGCGTTCGTACTGGTTAATAACCTTGATACCGCTGAGTATAAAGATCGCCACCGCAATCAGTATAATAATCAATAATCCATCCATTTTTAATCCTCCCCTAAATATTCTGTTTATATTGTAGCATCAGGCAGTGCGTCGATGATCAATTGTTCGATCAGTTCTGGATAGGCCATACCTGCGTCTTTCCATAGTTTCGGGTACATGCTGACATTAGTGAATCCGGGCATCGTGTTAATTTCGTTCAAATACAATACCTTTTCGTCTGACCAGAAAAAGTCAATTCTAGACAACCCAGCACAGCCGAGTATTTCATAGATACGACCCGCCTGCGCCTGAATACGTGTCGCAAGCGACAGATCAATGTCAGCCGGAATCTGTACACTGGAAGTACCGTCATTATATTTATCGTCGTACGAATAAAAATCAGCGCCCGTGATAATTTCGCCGACCGCGCTGACGTGATGTTTTGGCGGTGTACCGATGACGGCAATTTCTAGTTCGCGCGCCGTGATCGCCTGTTCGATCAGTACGTTGTCGCTATGTTGATGCGCAACAGCTAGGGCTGTCACTAATTCATCTTCACTATAGACTTTGCTGACACCAACCGAACT
>SEAL01000079.1 GCA_004145215.1 Chloroflexota bacterium
GAATAGGCATTCGGAGACGCCAAAAATTCACCGAGTTCTTGTTTTTCGGTCGTTAGGTCGGTAATGTTCAGGCTAATTTTTGGCATTAGGCACCTTTATTATTATGTTTAATGTGTTGTACGAGACCGATTATCAAGCTCACGGGGCTTATTACTGCTGCGGCTGCACCAACTACTACAATAAATTTGGTTATCGTATCATGCACAGAGTTGTGTAATCCTAGCTTTCCTCCAGCGGCTTCGTAAAATGGATGTTGAGCCCCGGTGCCGTAGTTGTGAAAGAAGATGAAGTTAACTATTGTAAACGTCAGTATCGAAAATGCCAATATTGCAAACGGTAATAGCATTAGGAACAATGGCTTTTTGTTGTGCTTTAGCAGTATAATCACGCCTGTGATGAACCCTGACAGCCCGACAGCGGATACCATCATACTAATGTTAATGTATACTGAATAATCTGGATTGTAATTGTAGAAGAACATAGAAATGATGTGGCTAGCAACATAGAACAAAAAAGTTGAGATCAGAATTAATGGAGGATAGGCTATCAAGCGTAACGCCAATCTCTTCTTAGAGCCCGTCGTTGTATTTAATGCTGGAATTGTCGTCATTCTTTGTTCCTTAGAATTCATTTGAAAGATGCATACTCATTGTAACAAAATAAGGTCGCGAATACGCGACCTTATTTATATTGCAGAGCTTACGCTGCTGTCTTTTTTGCCTTGAGGGCGTTTTGCTTCTTTGCCTTTGCAGCCAGCTGCTCTTTGCGAGCTTCTGCGGCTTTGCGGCGAGATTCGAATCGATCAACACGTATATCCGCTGTAGTGGTAATTGTCAAAGTCGTATAATTGAGTTATAAAATTCTATTGCTTATATTACAATAATATGTTAATATACTAACAAAGATCGTAAACATAAAAATGAAAAATTTCGAAAAAACAGCCGATCAGACACCGACGAACTCTCCCGAGAAATATTCGGCAGTAGAGTCACTCACTAACGTAGGTGATTATGCTGCTTTTGACACTTCTCGGCCACTCGCTTCTCATATAGAACTCGCATTGCCTGGAAACCGAACAATTGAAGCTGATGTTGTCGCGAACATATCAACGACGGGCGGTGACTTCGCCGTGGCGACAAAAGACGGATATTCATCGATTCTGCGCATGGGTCAAGATGGCTTGGCTGAAGATGTCGTAAGTATTCCACGAGGCATGACTTCACAAATTCGCTCACAGGAAGGCATTCATTTATTCGACGCTACTTTGCGAAGTGGTAGCGAAGGCGCGGTCGATCAGGTTCGTATTGCAAGAACGCTCGGCGCCAATGACGGTATGGTGCTTGAATACGACAAAGATGCCATTTCAGCCAAGGGAAATATCTATGAGGAGCGCAAGTATCGCGATAAAGAAGCTCGCAAGTCAAAGCTGGTCAAGCGTATCGGTGCTGTCATGCTTGCTTATGGAATATTTTCATCCGGCGGAGCTCTAGACTCTGCTATGGATGGATTTAATAATGCCGGTTCGACTGTGATGCAGTCTGCCGATAGATTTTATGCTGATGGAAAAATTGACGGTGTGGATATATCTGCCGAGCAAATCGAGCAATTCGATCGGCCTGTTGACGCGGTCGTACGAACGATGGATGACCTAGATGCGCATAACTATGACGCTATTCGCAGCAGGAGTAATGAATTTATTACCAATAACCCCGGCGAAATTATGCTTCCAGACGATGTTCATGAAATTGAGAATCAGCTAAAGGATAGTCATGCAATTGACGAAGTCGCCGCAGCGATGAAGCGTGACAGTGATTTTTATGGCATTCCTATAACGGTGAGTAGCGAGCAGGAAATAGACGCAGCTCGTAACACGGCTACGGAAATACATAAAGCGCTCACTACTATGCCGAAGAGTCTGGTGGGCGCTGCCAGGCTGAGTGAAATTGAAATCAGCTCGAAATCAAATCATCCTGATTATAATGACACTGCTACAGCAGCGTACTATGATGGTAACAGCTATAAAATTACGATGTTTTCTAGAGACAAACTGCATGAAAGTGTGATAGGAGTCGGAACGTTTATGCCAGGGACAAGTGAATCGGCTAGTACGCAGGGCGTCTTTTACCATGAGTTTTCTCATGCACTTGCAGCTGGGGGTATCGACGCTACAGATTCGAAAATCTACGGTTCTTCGGACCAAAAGAACGCTGACGCCTCTACTCCAAAGAATCTGGCAGTCGATTTTATAATGGGTGGAATAGCTAGCTATCCACAGGCTCCTAGTACATATTCACGAACAAATCGTAGCGAAAACCAAGCAGAAAATATGGCTGGCGTTCTGGATTCATCCAGGAGAAACGGCATTGCACACCCAGATGAAGCTCGGCTTTATCAATCACCGTCTAACCGAGCGCAGTTACGTGCACTTGTAAGTCTAGAAGAAGCGCTCCCGGGTATTGCTGATTATCTGGTCGCGAATAATCCTAACCTTGTGAAATGAGTATAGCTGCTGTAGTCTATCTGAGATTGACGCATAGCGGCGTTACTGTTAAAATAATGCAGTAACATTTATTAACGACACAACTCTTCGCATACTCCTGAATTATCAGGGCGGGGAGTGAGGAACAAGGAGTTCAAAATTATGGCAGTATCTGTCGATATTAAAGATCTGCTTGAAGCTGGTGTTCACTTTGGACACAAAACCAGCCGATGG
>SEAL01000020.1 GCA_004145215.1 Chloroflexota bacterium
TCGTTATAACGATCAATATACGACTGCGCCATAGCTGTCGCTGAAAACTTTTCTTCGACAGAACGACGACACGCCGCCGGGTCAATTTCATCGATACGAGCCATATACTCTTCAAACTCTTTTTCATCATTTGCCAAGAAGCCATTAACGCCATGTTCTATAATTTCTGGCATCGCACCACGATTCATAGCAATGACAGGCGTGCCACATGCTAGCGCCTCTATTACCGCCATACCGAATGGCTCACTCCACGTTATCGGAAACAACAATGCTTTGGCTTCTGATATAAACTTCATTTTCTTTTTTCCACCTACACCGCCAGTATAGGTAACTCGAGGATTTCGCAGGACATACGGAAGGACTTTGTCGCTATAATAACGGAAATCACGATCGTTTCGGTACTTGCTGAGCGGATTGGCGAGTTCGATCATTACGCGACGATTAGAATTCATCGCAGCAACAGTGCCAGCCATGCGCAAGCGATATCCGCGTTTGGCACTAATCTTTGCTGCGATATGCTGACCTTTTTCTTCAGAGAACCTAGCAAGCGTTATGAAATAATTCTTCTTTTTATCCTTATCGACAAATGGAAAGTGCTTTATGTCGATTGCATTATGCACCGTATCCAACATATTGCCCGCTAGCTCTTTCGGCATGGATCGCTTCATCGCATCAGAAATAGATACGAAATAACACTCATGCTCACCAGCGACGGCTCGCCAAAATACACGATTGTCGGGCATCCCGTCCGCAACGGATTGATCCGTACTAACAGGTGGTCCATGGATTGTATGTATAGCTGGAGGTATTTTTTTGTCCGCCGTAGCCCAAGCCAAAAGACTAGGACCAATGAAATAATTGTGATCATGAATAACATCGAACTTTCCGTCGTTCTTGATCAATTCCAGAGATTTCAACACGTGCGCCGTTGGTATTGGCAAAGAAAAGTCATACATTGGCTTTAGGATATGCTCGAATTGCTCGGATTTTGTCACCGTATGTACTTTTGCGCCATGGAGTTTTCTCCGACCTACACCGAATATCTCTACTTCCACTCCTGACTCAACAAGACCCTTAACTAGATTATCGAGTACCGCCTCGACGCCGCCATAGCCTTCACTTGGAATATGAAGCCATGGTGGCGTAATAATCGCCACTCGTATTGGAGGTTTTGCCATCAAATCTCACCTCGAGTATTTTTTGTGTCGCTGGTGTACAACATATAACTCTTCTTAGTATACCACTTCTATGGCTTATAATAGATACATGGGGTCAAATAAAACCGAATCACCGCTATCGACAACAGACTACAAACTCCTTACGGGCGAAGAATTAGTGCGCATCGATTCGTTTGCGCCACGACATTTTGAACATAGCCCATCGACCATTGAACAGATTAAACGCTTGACCAATTCGCCAGATACGAATTCGATCGGCGAACATGGCCCAAGTGTCGCTTCGCTCGCCTTTGATGTTTCATCGAGAACATCAGTCAACCCAGAATCTTCGCCGCTGGATGACCACGAGGACAATTTATCGTCAACACCAGATCATCTACGACTCTACGAAGTGCTGTTTGGCCGCGATTCACTGCGCGTTGCGATTGATCTGATATCTAGCTATCCGGAATTAGCACGAACAACTGTGCTAGAATTGGCAAAACTACAGGGCGTAACATACAATCACGAACGCGAAGAAGAACCAGGACGTATTGTCCATGAAGCCCGCGATCAAGACGACGCGATCGCAAAAAACCTGACCGATCAGCTGGGCTGGGGCTGGCCGTATTATGGGTCAGTTGATGCGACACCTGAATTTATCCGAACACTGACAGCATACGTCCGCCGAACCGAAGAAAATCACGCGTTCTTGTCACAAAAATATATCGACAAGAGCAACAACGAACGCGACATCGCCTATGCGCTCGACATGGCTGTCGATTGGATTATTGAGCGACTCGGTGCAAATTCGGAAGGCGTTTTGGAATTCCATTCAGAACTGGAAAAAGGTATCGAAAATCAGGTATGGAAAGATTCGTGGGACGCATATCATCACAAAGACGGAACACTCGCGAACCATACTGCGGGTATCGCATCAATTGAAGTCCAGGTAACCACCTACGACGCACTGATCGACGCGGCCGACATGTACCGGCACGTACTGGACGATGCGCACAAATCAGAGGTATTGAAAGATACGGCGGCACGATTAAAGGAAGTAATTTTGGAAAAATTCTGGACTGACGACGAGGGCGGTTATTTTGTACTTGGCACCGACCGTGATACTGATGGTAACATGCGTCAACTGAAAATCAAAACGTCGAACATGGGCCACACATTGAATTCGCGATTGCTAGAATCTGATGACATAGACATCAAACGCAAACGCGATGCAACCGTCGTGCAGATCATGTCACCAAAATTGTTAAATGTCAGCGGAATTCGCACACTCGCAACAGACGAAACGCGGTTTCGCGCCGGCGCGTACCACTGCGGAAGCGTCTGGTTGTGGGACACGCACCACATCGCAAAAGGACTACGACGTCATGCCCTACATGAATCAGCCGATGCAATCGACAGGCGCCTGCTGCACGTCGTCGACGCAACAAAAATATTTCCAGAATACGTCAGGGGTGATGATACCGACACACCGTCAATCAATACTGATCGGATCGTGTTATGGGATGCGGTTAACCAACGCGAAAATATTGTCGAACAGCCACCACAGGAAGTCCAAGCATGGACTGTCGCGTCAATCTTGGCCATCAAAAAACGCCTAGACCGTCGCCAAGCGGCAATTGATAGGCGCAAACAAGAAATCGTCTAGTCGACGCGTGACACGTCTTCGTCAATCAAGACTGCCAGTACGCCATTCGTCCAGCCAAAGCCGTCCTGGAGCGGATATTCGCCCCCAGCGCCTAGTCGCGTATGGCTAACGACATTGTACTTTTCGATCATTTTCGCTTTTTTTGCAAAAACTTCCAGGCCAGATCCAACCCAGGCTTTTTTGATCTTTTCTGCAAGTGCGCGGTGACCGTAATTACGCAGGCCTTCTATCACCACCCAGTGAAGCGGCGCCCAGCCGTTCGGTGCATCCCATTGCTGACCGTTATCAACCAATGTCGCAATTAATCCACCTTCTTTCAGGAAGTCTTTTTCTAATCGATCAGCAACAGCCTGAGCCTGTTTCGTCGTCGCAATTTTTGCATACAATGGAAACACTCCGGCTAGCGTAACGCTCGGTGTGGCTTTGCTTTTTCGAAAATCATAATCCATAAAGAACTGTTCTTTTTCGCTCCACATGAACTGTACAACAGTCTTTGCTCGACGCTCTGCCAGTGTACGGAATTTGCGTGCCAGTAACGGCTGAAACATCAGCTGGTATGTTTCAGCAATTGTCATTTCTAGGTCATACAGCAAACAGTTCAAATCGACAGGCACGATATCGGTCGTATGAATCGATGTAATGTCTTGTGGGTCAGTAAACCAACGGCTACTAAAATCCCAACCTGATTCAGCACCCGCACGCAGATCCAGGTACAGACGCTCGGAATCGTGAACACCCGCTTGTTCTGCGGTCTCGATATCTTCGCGGAGCGATTCTGGTCGCGGTGTTGTTTTGTTATCAAAGTAACGGTTCAATACAACACCATTTGGCATCTGGACGACGCGCGCAAAAGCACGAGTGTCAATGTGACTACCAACTGATTTTCGACCTTTCATCCAGAATCGATACTCGGCTAGCATATACGGGAGATATTCCAGCAGTGTGCGCGTGCGACCCTTGTGTCGGGCTAACAATTTGATCATATGACTAAAGAATGGCGGTTGTGATCGGCTGAGGAAATACGTTCGGTTTGCTGTTGGAATAAAGCCAAATTTGCGGATCATATACGCATAATTTTTGATCATACCTTCGATCAAATCCCATCGCCCGTCAGCAGCCAGCCCTAGCATAATAAAATAGGTATCCCAATAGAATTGCTCGCTGAATCGCCCGCCAGGAACGACGTACGCATGCGGCAATGCAATCAGCGACCCACGGTCTCTGCGATTTTTGCGCTCTAGGACCGACCATAGATCAGTAATATGTTCGCGCGCAGTCCGGTTAACGTCTGAATGGTACGCTGCTGCCGTATGTTGAAATTCATAAAAATGCCGGTTCACGAATTCGTGCAAATCAAAATCAGGGTCTTGTTTTGCCAGTAAGTATTCTTTTTTGATTTGATTTGAACGCTTCCTGGGGATCAGGTCGACAAACGTTTTTCCGTCTTCATAGACTTGCCGCTCTTGTACTTCGCTAAACAAACTGCCCAACGCCTCGTCCGGGCTCTTGCGTACGCGCATAAGCGCCCCAGTCGCGGCAACGAGTGTTGATTTGACCAGATCGTCGGACGGCAGTACGGTCGGTAGTGAAATAGATATTTTTCGCGGCATTACTTTACCTACTATAGCGTCTGTGCTTATCTGGCGCAATATGATTATGAAACAACATAGTTGACATTTTATTAAGCTTATGCTATTATGAAAACATGTGAAAGATGACCGGTCTAAAACACAAACACATACTAAAAAATAACAATAGAAGGAACTTGTGAATGAACCGAAAACGGATTGTTGTCCGATACGAAAAAGTAGACGAAATCATAAAGATTCACCGATAATTAACTCACGAACGCACACCCACTAGAAAGGACTAATGGGTGTGTTTGCTATCATGATCATGTTCATCGTGATGCTGATCTTCTTCGTGGCCGTGCTCGCCGTGACTATGCGATTCATGCGGTATATACGAGTGTGCGATTGTCGTCGTAATCCCGACGAATACGACTCCGGCAATCAATACCGCCGTCTGAATATTCGCTACCTTGCGCTTTGGTTCTGCGTGAATCGTTGGAATAATATCGCTTGCTGCAATATAGATAAAGAATCCTGCGATCGCCGCCAGTAGCAGTGGCTGAGGTATCGGTAGTTCACCTCCGACACCGAATACCAACACAGCACCAACGACAGTCGCAAGCGCGCTAAATAGATTGACGAGCAGTACTTTCTTTTTGCGCATACCTTTGGAAATCAGTAACCCAAAGTCACCTATTTCCTGGGGAATTTCATGCGCTGCAATTGCCAATGTCGTCACAACACCCGTTGCAGGACTGACCAAGAATGCCGCACCGATCGCTAAACCATCGATGAAGTTATGTAACGTATCACCGATGATAATCAATGATGTATTACGACGGCCATGTGTATGACTGGTATCTGATTCTTCGTGGTGATGGTGATACCAAGTGAGTGTTCGTTCTAGGACAAAAAAGAACAAGAACGCGATTAACACCGTCAATGAAATCGTTCGCCCGTCACCTTCTTCAAGTGCTTCAGGCAGCAGGTCAATAAAAGCAGCCGCCAGCAACGCACCGGCAGCAAATGGTACGGCAATACGCTGTAGTTTTGCCGCTCCCCATTTTCCATAGAGTAAATACACGCCACCAATCAGCGACACGACGCTACCAATTGTAGCAGCCGCAAGTAAGAGTAACCAATCATTCATAGTGACAGTAGTTTAGCAGTCAGCTTTCATGGCTGCAATTTTGTTGCAAAAATAATTATTCTGCAACAACAAATACCCGCACGACTGGCATGCGGGTATTTACAGAGTAGCGACTGCTCTCTTTAGTTTTTAGCAGCACGCTTGCGCTGGTTTGGATCCAAGAATCGTTTACGCAGGCGAAGTGATTTTGGTGTTACTTCTAGTAATTCATCGTCTTCGATAAAGTCGATAGATTGTTCCAGACTGAGGTCAGTAAACGGCGTCAACTGAATTGTTCCATCACTTGATGATGTACGCATGTTTGTCAGCTGCTTGCCACGGCAAACGTTCACATCCAAATCACCCTGGCGATTGTAGACACCGACGATCATACCCTGATACACAACTGTTCCCGGGCCAACATATAGTTCACCACGAGCAGCGGCCGCATCAAGTGCATAGGCAGTTGTCGAACCAGCTTCGGTCGCAACCAACGCACCGTTACGAGTTTGTTGCAGGCGAGGTCCAACTGGTTGGTAGCCGTGAGGCAAGCTGTTGATAATAACCGTTCCCTTTGTGGCAGTTAGTAGCAAGTTACGCAGACCAATCATTGCACGTGTTGGCAAGATATATGTCGTACGAGTCGTGCCGCTACTTGTCTGTTCTTGCTTTGTTAGTGCAGCGCGGCGAGTACCGAGCTCTTGACTAACAGCGCCGAGGAATTCTGGAGCAACTTCAATCAATAGTTCTTCGACAGGCTCTTTAACTTCGCCATCTTCTTCGATGGTAACGACTTGTGGCCGACCAACTTCAAATTCGAATCCTTCACGGCGAAGTGTTTCGATCAAAACGGAAAGGTGAAGTTCGCCACGTCCACTGACAGTAAAACCAATACCGGCGTCTTCGACGCGAAGTGATACGTTTGTTTCCAGTTCTTTCTTCAGTCGATCACCGATTTGGCGTGACGTGTTGAATTCCGCTTCTTTGCCCTTCATCGGGCTAGTGTTCGGACCCAGGTACATGCTGAGTGTTGGCGCTTCCACGTCAATCACTGGCAATGCTTCTGGATTTTCTTTATCAGCAAGTGTTTCACCGATATGCGCTTCGGCAATACCAGTCAGGGCAACGATGTCACCTGCGCTTGCAGAGTCAATCTCTTCGCGGTTCAATCCACGATATCCAAATACCTTGTCAATTTTTGCATTGATGATCGTACCGTCACGTTTGATCAGCACAATTTGCTGTGCTTTTTTGACGTCGCCCCTAGTAATACGGCCAATTGCATATTTACCTAGGAAGTTATCATATTGCAATGAAGTTACGAGCAGCTGGAAAGGTTTGTCGGCTTCGACAGTTGGCGCTGGAATATCGTTCACGATTGCGTCGAAAATAGGCGTCAAGTCAGTGTGCTCACCCGGGTTATCTGGTAGTTCCGCCCATGCTTTACCTTCGCGGCCAATTGCATAATAGACAGGATAATGTAGTTGACTATCGTCGATAGCTAGTTCTAGGAATAGATCTGATATTTCATCGATCACTTCGTCAATACGGCGTGATGGTTTGTCAATTTTATTAATGATAACAACTGGTTTTAATCCCAGTTCGAGTGCCTTTGACAGTACGAATTTCGTCTGTGGCATTGGACCTTCTTGGGCGTCGACAACCAATAGCACACCATCAGCCATGTTCAATGTTCGTTCAACTTCACCTGAAAAGTCAGCGTGACCTGGCGTATCGATAATGTTGATTTTGTAGTCGTCATGATAAATCGATGTCTGTTTTGCAGTAATCGTGATGCCACGTTCGTGCTCTTGATCACCGCTGTCCATGATGAGTGACTGTTCCATTTCCGCCTGGTTTGAGCGGAATGTGTTTGACTGTTTTAACAGTCCATCGACCATAGTTGTTTTACCATGGTCAACGTGCGCGATAATAGCGATGTTGCGAATGAATTTAGGGTCTTTCATAAAAATATGCCCAGATTTGACGGGCTTCCTTTAATAGTACTTTAACAGATTGATGGGGGTTTTTCAAACATAAGCTATGAGATAGCGCGACCCACCACTTCAAATTTACTAAAGCAAATTTCGTGGAGAACCAAAGTAATCTTTACGGCGAATACCAAATAAAAACGAGATCCGTAGAGATCTCGATTTTATTTGGTGCGCGAAAGAGGACTTGAACCTCCACGCCCCGAAGGGCACCAGCCCCTCAAGCTGACGCGTCTACCAATTCCGCCATTCGCGCATGTTGTCATATCATAGGTTCCTATGATGAGGAGCTTGGTCAATTATATCGGTACTACGGTGTTTTGTAAACTACTGCGTTATCGGCAGTCCAATTAATAACATTTGCATAGCGATCCGCAGCAGAGATTATTTTTTCATCCTGCGTCAGAGAATGTGCAGTTTTACTACGGACATACAGCATATTAGACTGATATAATCCGACCGCTGGAACATCGTCCAACCACTGCTTTGCAAATGCTTTATACTTGACGTTACGCAGCTCTGGCTCGGAGCGAGTGCGAGCACTAGCTAGAGCATCGTCACTAACACTATTACTGTAATTAGCCAGATTCAAGAATCCCTGGGTGTGCCAATAAGCAAACACGTCTGGATCAGCGCCAATCAATAGTTCGTCTAGCAGAACGTCATAGTTACGTTCTTTCAGTACCGCCTGAGCAAAACTCTGCCCGACTTCGGACGGATCGACAATCTGCGTATCTACTTGCACGCCAAGTGCTCGCCACTGCCCCACCAGAGACTCCAGCGCTCGCTCGAATTCGACGCTCTTGCGCGTGACGACACGTAGTCGCAACTCTTCGCCGGCTTTTTGACGAATCCCGTTTGAACCTAACACCCAGCCATCAGCATCGAGTGATTCTTTTGCTTGACTCTGGTCGAAGCCTGCCGCGACTGGTATATCTTCGCCCGTTAGCTGGCCATTCACAAACGGCAAATCTAATCGCTGCGGATTGCCATAAATCTTTTTACGTAATTCATTCGTATTCAAGCCAAGCTGTAATGCTTTTCGAACTTTCGTATCTTTTAGGATAGGCTGACTGGTATTAAATATCGCATAAACTCCACTATTCACCGGTTTGACGGAAATATCATACCTGTTTTGGTCAACGGCACGGGCCGTGTCGCCACTTACTTCTGCAGCTGCACTGATTTCACCCGTCCTCAGGGCTGTGGCGACTTTATCATTTGTCGTATATGCATGTAGCTGCAAACGATCCAGCTTTGGCGTTCCTCTGTAGTAGTCGGTATTGCCATTCAAATGAACAATCTTTCTACCCTCTTCATTACCGATTTGTTGCAGCAAACTGAATTGGAACGGTCCGCTACCAATCGGGCTATTATTATAGGACGATTCGCGCATTGCACCAGGATTCACATCTTTCAGTAAGTGTTCTGGTAATACAGAGAACGTCAGCGCCTGAGGAAACGATGCATACGATGCCGGCAATGTAAACGCAACCGTTTGATCCGAAACTGCCGTCGCCTGAATATCTTTCCAGCTAGAATAACTCGCTTCGCGGTTAGTCGCGCGTGTCGACGAATTCTTCATCAAATCAACAGTAAACACGACATCTTTTGCCGTCACGTCGTATCCATCATGCCATTTTGCATCTGACCGCAGCGATAACGTATATACTTTACCGCTGGCATCTTGTGTCATTCGCGTCGCCAAATCACCCTTTAGGTGACCTGTGGTGTCGTATGAATACAGTGACGAAAACAGCAATCTGCTGGCAGCGACTTCTGCATTCGTTACCGCATAGAGTGGATTTAATGATCCGATTGGACCGGTGACGCCTTCAGCGTACGTTCCGCCAGATGTTGGAGCGGCGCTCAGATAGCTACGCTGAAACCACATCATCTGAATACCAACCGCGCTGATTAGTAGTGCTACACCAACCATCCAGACGATGATATGACGACGAACGCCACGGATATTATCCCAGCGTTTGACGATAAATTTATGAGCATGACGAACGGTTGCGCCTTCGGCACGTTTTGCGCGCTTCGAAAAGTCCTTGCGAGATATTTTTACTCGCTGAAATCGCTTCCAATCACGTCCTTCACCCGCCATGATTCAATAAGTCCTGCCTTATGCAGGAAGAAGAAGTCCTGTCAGAATTGATAGTACGAATATGACAGCAAGTACAATTGTCGCTTCAAATAAGTTCTTATCAAGTCCACGACGGGTCGTATACAGTTCGCCAGAACTACCGAATCCGGCGCCAAGAGACGCACCACGTTGCTGTAGCAAGATGCTCGCGATCATCAGTACGGCTGATCCGATCGTCAAAAACTGTAAAATGTTATCCATTAGATTCTCTCCTGTTTATTGCGGCTATAGCCGAGCTCTAGCGCGCTACTTACTATATAGTTTATCAGACTCAGTATCATTCCCGTAAGAATTGAGTTGAAAAAGCTCATCTTTAGGTCTGGTGTCAGTGCTAGTGATATATAAACCATCAGTCCGTTTACGACAATGATAAACAATCCTAATGTCACTAGAATTGCTGGCAATGACAGTATAATCACAATCGGCCGCAACACTCCGTTGATAATAGAAAAGATCAATCCCGCAAACAGGAACACCGCAAACCCAGCATCAACCTGGGCATCGCTATACCCATCACCTAAAAGTCGCACGGCTATCCATAGGCCGAAAGAGTTTAGTACCCACCTGACAAGAAAAACAGCAAACTGACGTCTCATATAATACTTTTCATTATACGGATTTACGACAGATCTGTCGAGAGTTTCACGCTGAGGTTACGATGGCCATTTGATGTAATCAGAATATCGTCTTCGATACGAACGCCTACGCCTTCGTCTGGCACATAGACGCCAGGTTCAACTGTCACGACCATGCCGGGTTTGAATTCTGTATGTCGACCCAGACTATCGTGGACGTCAACACCCAGTCCATGCCCTACGGAGTGTGGAAAATAACGGCGATAGGTAGTGTCGTCAGAAGTATCATGAAGCAGTCCAACGTCCATCAAGGTTTGCTTCATAATCTGATCGACTAACTGGTAATATCGGCTCATCTGCAAACCCGGCTGCAATAGCGTAATGATCCGTTTTTGTGCATCAGCAACTGCTTGATGCAACTGCCTTTGGCGCTTGGTCGGTTCTCCAACGGCATAGGTGCGTGTTATATCGGCCGCATATCCATCAACCCGAGCCCCGACGTCCATCAATAATAACGAGCCTCGTTTCAACCGAGCTTGATTAGCATCATAATGCAATGTACACGCGTTGCCACCACCAGCAATAATCGGATCATAGGCATGTCCCACTGCACCGGATGCGCGAAATTCATGGGTGAACAATGCTTCGATTTCATACTCGAATTTATAGACGGTCAGATTATCACGTACTAGTTCGAACGCGTGGTTCGTCAGATTGATAGCCGATTGAATGGCGGCGACTTCACTGGCGGATTTGATCGCACGAACCGTCGCCAGTTCGCTACGAAAATCTTCGACTTTCTGGAACGTGCGCTCGAGCAATTCTTTTAGTTCACGAATGCTAGGGTTCAGAGAAAACCCGAAATGCTCGTGATGGGCAGGTATACCGACTGTCGATACAAAACGATGCTTTCGGGCAGTTTGACGCAGCAGCTCTAGCGCTTTCGTACGATCAATAATGTCGTGAATACCGCTGATGGATTTGGCGTCTGTAGCAGAAAGACTACCGTCGAACAATGCGTGAGTTTTGTCGACAACCGGCATTACGAGCCAGGATTTGCGCCTGGCACCATCCAGGATTATCCACCAATCCGGATGAGTGATGCCGCTCAGATACCAAAAGTTCGCTTCTTGCTCGAATTTGAATGCCGTATCATTACTACGCTGCATCTTTCCGTAGCCAGCCGCGACCAACACCCCACCCTGTAGCGCCTCGAAAACGGTGTCTCGGTTTTCAGTAAAAAATGAATGATTCAGCGCAGCCATAGATCTATTCCTAGACTATCACATGCTACTACAAATACGGCGTAATTGACTTGGCTTTTGCGTCGCCGATAACTTCGGCTATCTGATCTGCGCTCGCCGACTTCAGGCCACGCAAACTTCCAAAGGTTTTAATCAATTTTTTACGAGTTGCTGGACCGATACCTGGAATTTCTTCGAGGCTACTAGCTGTTTGCTTTTGTCGTTTCAGAACAGTATGATAACTGATTGCAAATCGGTGCGATTCATCACGGATACGCTGGAATAATTTGACGACATCGGAATAGGCATTTACTAGCGGCGCCCCGCGCAGATTTTTGGAGTGCGACGAAGCATTACGCTGTCCAGCGTGTAAATTCACGACGTAATAGTCGCCCGAGCTTTCAACAAACACACCCTCGGTCGGCCGTTCGATCAGTGATTTAATGACCGACGTATCGATATTTGATCGTGTTTTGTGGACAATGATTTCTTCTTCACGCTTGGCGATACTAAATATTGGATAATTCACGCCAGATACCTCCATCGCACGAATCGCCGAATCCAGCTGACCCTTGCCTCCGTCGATCAATAATAGATCGGGTGCGCCCCAGGCTTTCAGGTTTTTCTCGCTCATTCGTCGCTGCAGTGTTTCGTTCATATTGTAGGTATCGTTATTCTGCTCGATCTTTGTTTTGAATTTGCGATATTCTGCACGATCACTGACGCCATTAGTAAATACCACCATACTCGCCACAACGTTCGTTCCGCCCATGTGACTAATGTCATACCCTTCGATACGAACAGGTATTTTGGGTAAATTCAATAAATCCTTTAGGTCACTGAGTGCGCGGTCCTTGCTGATATCCAAAAATTCTCGGTCGCCAAACATAATGCGTCGCTGCAGTTCACCCAAATCACGTAACTTGTTGCGTAGACCTGCTGCTGCTTCGAAATCGTGTAATCCGGCAGCAGTCTTCATGTCGCGTTCAATTTCTAATGCCAATGTTTTTCGTCCACCCTCGAAATATTTGATCAGTTTTCGCAGCGTTGCTTTGTACTCAGGGCTGGTTGTTCCTGGCTTTGGACTCAGGCCAATATGCGAATCAAGGTCTGGACGGCCACCCACTTTCGGTGGTTTTGTGTAGTACGGAAATATTTTACGTAGATAACGCAGTGCTTTTTTGACGGCGAATGCATTATAGTACGGGCCGAAATATTCGGCGCCGTCATCAGCTGGGTTGCGCGTAAAACACACACACGGCCATTCGCTCTTCATATCAATTCGTACGAACGTTTGTGATTTATCATCACGCAGCAGAATGTTATAACGTGGCATATAGCGCTTGACCATTTCGGATTCCAAAAACAATGCATCAATTTCTGATTCCGTTTCGGTCCAATCCGTATCGTGAATTTCTGCAACCAGTGCGCGTGTTTTGATATCCATGTCTCGCGTTGACTGAAAGTACTGTCTAACTCGGTTTTTGAGTACAGCCGCTTTGCCAATATAAATAATCTCTCCAGTGATAGATTTATGGAAATACACACCACTACTACGTGGCAATGTCTTTAATTTTGTTTCAAGCGCTGTATTCATCTACTACTAGTATACCAAGTTGCGAACTAATTGCCCTCGGCGAGCTTGTCAGTGTCGTCTGATACTGGACTCTCGGAATGCTTTTGAGTAAACGGTACGACCTTAGCTTCGATCGCTGCGTCGTATTTTTGCGGTTCTTGATTTGGATTGGCATGACCAGTATCCATACGGGCGACCATCAATGCAGTTTCATTTTCAACACGAGATTCTAACAGGTGACTTTGGGTGTAATCATTGTCGACAACTTGATCAGCCGAGGCGTCAGTTGGCCGCATAAATACGATAACTGGCAGTATTTTGCCATCTTTTATCTGCGCTAGCGCTCGCAAATTATCCCTCGCTCCAGATGTCGCAATAGCAGCGAACTGCATTTCAATTAGCCCGTTGCTGGCAACGCCTTCATTGAATATCTTTTCGCGTAGCACTTCATCGACTACATCAGCCAATGCACCAAAGTCGACGCTAGGTACTAATGATGAGTCGGCTGTTAAAAATCGATCCTTGCGCGCACCGACTTCGACAACCGTTCGCAATGATCGGCTCTCACGTGCACCTGGAATCCACCCCATCCAACGCATCATTTCCTGCCCCCTACTTCGTTCTTCTGGTCGCACCGCGTCTAGATTGATTGGCGTGCAGTCCAATACAACCGCCATCAAATCTAAATCAGTTTCTTCATAAATATAGTTGGCAACTTCGAGTCCGATAATACCACCCATACTATGTCCAACGATCGCTATTGAATCGATATTATTCGCCTCGGCCTTTTCTTCGACAATTTGCGCAATGACTGTCGTATCGATACCACTATTATCGTATTGCACCGCCCATACATCCCCAATTTCCGCCAACGACGGTAACGACGATGCAGTTTGGGATGCGTCCAAATTACCCAACCCGACTAGGTCAACGACTGCTGTCGTATTTGCAGGATCAGTTGCATGATATATTTCATGAATTTCCGGCTGCGTCTGAGCTAATCGCTCACGTTCGGGTAAGACATCATGCACCCAATACTGTGCGCCCACAACTGACGCCGCTGCGCCAACCGCCAACCCTGACAATGCAATCCGCCCTGCAGTACGAACGACAATACCTCTTTCATCGAGGCTATGACCTGTCCTCGTTTCATGTAATCGCTGCTTTCTGCGCTCATCGTCGTAATCACTCACCGTTGTTTCCGGTCGAGTCATTCCGCCGGTAGGTCGAAACTCAGGATTCTTCATAAACATTTGTCCATAATTATACGCCCTTGCCGACTCTTTGCTATACTAAATAGAGCATGTTACAACAATTACGTTTATTCCGAATCTTTATTATTGCCCTGATTGCATCCGTTGCTGTCGTTATTATCAAATATCTCCTTCACGACTTTGACCTAGAACCCATTGAACAAAGCTCGCTCCACAATAGTGTTTCGTCCGGCGTCTTTTTTGTAGTCGGGTTCATCCTGTCTGCGACGATTGCTGATTACAAAGAAAGCGAGCGTATTCCCGCAGATTTCGCATCCAGCGCCGAAAACCTATACGAAGACGCCAAGGCAATTCACGAAAGCTACCCTGATTTTGACCTAAAGGGACTCGGCGAGCAGTTGACGACAATCCTGTCATCATTCAACAGTGATGTACGAAAAAAATCGCATAGTTCTCGTGACCATATTCACGCGTTAAATCCATATTTTTCACAAATGGAAAAAGCCGGCGTACCTGCGAATTTTATCGTCAAATTAAAACAACAGCAAAATGGCATGCTGCGTAATGTGTTTCGTGTAAATTACATTCAGCGCATCAAATTTATACCATCTGCAACCATATTGGCGCGATCAATTGTCGTTCTATTGATAGTTATGCTGACGCTAACAAACGTCGACCCATTCTATGGCGGTCTAGTCATCGTTGGATTAATCACATTTATTCTGACCTATATGTTGATACTGATTCAAGTAATCAGTACACCATTCCATGCCGAAGGTAAAACACGCGACGACGTCAGCCTTTTCCTACTGACGGACGTCAACCGTCACATCGGCAAACGAAACAGCTAAGCGATCTGGTGCGCTCCTAACGACCACTGTGCTAATTTTTGCTCGGCAGATTTTCTGACGTATGATTTCAAAATATTAGCATGAAATGCAGCGACTTGATCATATGCGTGTACTTGAATACTCGACATATCTGGCACCCCCGCGGGCTGCTCGTACCAGGCAACGGCGGTGTCGATATATGCTGAATGTGAATGTGACGTCAGCCAATGCACTGACGCGTTAGTTTGCTGTTGCCAATCCATAATATGATTTTCGTCGGTCATTTCTAGACATCCATGCGATAACAATAGCGGAAGGATTTGCCGTGCAACGCAGTGGTCCCAGCCGTGAAACCCATACATTCTTTGACTGCCCAATTCTGGCAAAACAATGCGCTCAAATGATGCAGGCGACGACATTATGCATTTAGCATACGCTTAATCGGTCTTGCTGTCTATAATATTTTACTATGCAGTCACGACACCGAATAACGAACCGATTCCATACGTTACACCTGCGGCGAGCAGAATAATGACAAGCTGACGTATAGCTCCGTATGTCAGGCCTTTACCGCTTGAGCGTGCGGTATAGCCGCCGACGAGCAGACCGCCCAGGCAAGTAAGACTGATAGCCATTACTATTCCTATTATCGAATTGAACCCAAGAATCCATGGTAGCAATGGGACCATCGATCCTGCGACGAAGAGTAAAAATGATGAAGCTGCCGCTCGCCACGGTGATCCGAGCTCACTCTCGTTAATGCCGATTACTTCTGCAGAGTACATCGACACCAATTGAGCATCTTTGCGAGCAACATCCCCCGCTGCATGGTCGGCCGTTTTTCTATCGATACCGTGTCGTTCGAAATTGTCTGCCAGATCGGCAATCAACTGCTGCCGATTCCGTTTCATCTCTGTTTTCAAATCAGATAGGACGCCCTCGAATAACTCGACTTGAGCTTTCACTGATATCCATTCACCTGCCGCCATCGATAACGCGCCAGCTAACAATCCAGCAAGACCTGCCGTCAGTACCGCTTGTGAAGACCCGCCCGCAGCAGCAACACCTACGACGAGACATAATGTGCTGACTAGCCCATCGTTCACGCCTAATACCGCTGCGCGCGCACTGCCGCGCTGGACTTGCGCTGCACGCTTCACTAAACTATTAGCCGTCCCGCGCGTATTTAGTTTTGATTCAACAACATTCATATTAATTCAGTATGACACCAGCTTGTTGATGTCGCTACTCTATTCTCTGCGAGATTTGAGACACCAGTTCATGCGGATTGTCGACTTGCATCTGGATCATGTCGAACTTTGTCGGATCATCCGGGTGTTGTCGTAATGTAATTGTCAGAACATCAGCAGGCCCTGCGGATACTGATTCAATGTCTCTGTACGAAAATGACGATGCTTTATGCAATGATGCGATCGCGTTCAGGCCCTTCATCTTCACTGTAAACATATCAACACCGAGTGCAATCGATCGATTCGGCGTATACACCCGCTGCACATATTGCTGCGCCGTGTCTCGTAATTTCTTTATCGTCTCATTCATTCTAAAATAGCTCGATTATCTTTTTTGTCGTATTAAAATTGCGTACAGTCATATCTCTATAGATGGGCAGGCTTGCCAGTTTGCCACTTCGTGCCTTCGAAAATTGCGCGAATTCAATCGCTTGGAACACCACACCTTTCGCTGCAATCAAAATCTCTATGTCAGACTGCAATTCTCCAACTTGCTGCAGAACATGGGATTCCATACCGGGTCGCAGCATGAATAACGTATTATACTTCCAGTCCGGCTTCGCACCCCAATCCCGCGGGATACTCGCTTGCAGCTGATCTATATCCGATTTATTCAGCACAACAACCTTGGCGTTTAGCGTGAAATCGTCGAGTAACAGAGATTCGATCGCACTAGCCAAAGATGATGTATCAGCAATTTTGGATTCAAAAAATACATTCCCACTATTGATATATGTACGGACCGATTCGTAGCCAGCCCGTTCCATGGATAGCTTTAAATCACTCATTTTTATCAGCGATTTCCCGCCAACATTGATGCCCCTCAATAGGGCGACGTATTTCGCCATCTGGAATTAGTTCTTGATCTCGACGCCTGCAAGGATTACCTCGCCAGTCACATACAGTGTTGGCGCATTTTTGCTAACATCTTGATCAGTACCATCTTCGACGCCACCTAATATAGCTGATGTCTGGTTTTTTACGATGACATTATGCGGCACTTTAATTTCAACACCGCCCATCAATGAAAACACTTCAATCGTTGCATCATGCTTGATCACGGCTTTGCGCAGATCTAGCTCGACGCCACCTAATATAGCCGTTATCTTACTTCCTTTGAAATCTTCGGATCGGTTTTTTTGCTGACTACCGCCCAGTACAGCACGAATATCATCACGCTCTTCACGACTAACTAGCTGGCGAGCACTCGAGCGATTAACGAGTATCGAGACTCCTACTGCAACGATAACCAATGGCCAAAAGAATTGCCATGGACTGACGGTCACAATATCTAATTCTCGTAACTGCAGTGCGACACCGAAAGCCAAAACGATCAGCGCCCAAATGTAATTCTTGATGTCATTTACTAGTATCAATATACCGGCAATGATTATAGCGAGAGGCCACCAAGTGCCGATAAAATCACCAAAATTAAATACATTTAGATTGCCCAGCAGCAGCCCTAGACCTATCGCAATAATACCTATACCTGTGACGAATCGAGTGATATTTTTATCCATATATGTATCATACGCTAGTACAATCTGAGAGACAACTTGAACGAGTGATTTTACGCGGTTGCACCAATGAGCGATTTGTCACGACAGAGTTCTGTGTGAAATAACAGGTCGGGATTTTGCTTGCAGTTCAGGCAAATTAACACCAGGTCGTTACAATTGGCCCATGCACAATTTTCAAAGTTATTCGTCGGGCCATCGCAATGACTGCATTTACCGATCGTTTTTGTATGATCACTAAAATCAACGGTCATACGATTATCGAACACTCGAAGCGATCCTTCCCATAACCCGTCGTCCCCGTATGACTCGCCGTATTTCACAATACCACCGTCAATCTGATACACATCAGTAAAGCCGCGTTTTTTCATCATCGCAGAAATCACTTCACAACGAATGCCGCCCGTGCAGTAGGTAACAACTTTTTTATTTTTAATATCGTTATATTTGTCGCTTTCGAGCTCTGCGATAAAATCACGCGACGTATTCGTATTCGGAACGATGGCATTTTTGAACTTACCGATTTTTGCTTCGTGTTCGTTACGTCCATCAAAGAACACGACATCGTCACCGTATTTTTCGACCAGTTCGTGGATTTGTTTCGGCTTTAAATGCTTGCCGCCACCAACGACACCATTGTCATCAACAGTAAATTCATCGTCACTATTTTTAAATCCAACTAGTTCACGACGAGCTTTGACGCTCATCCTGGGAAAATCTTCTCGCGAGCCCTCGCTCCACTTAAAAACGATGTCCTTAAATCCAGTCAGTTCTTTGGTTGCTTTAATGTACTTTTTCAAATCATCCATGTCACCACCAACAGTCCCGTTTAGCCCGTGTTCGCTAATCAGAATCCGACCACGCAAATTCAACCCATCGCAGAGTGTTTTTTGCCATAGCGTAACGGCCTGAGGGTCTTTGATTGGGGTGAATTTGTAGTACAGAAGTATCTTTTGCATCGACAGCTATTATACCATAATAACTTGCTTGCATCACGCACGTATTGCAGCGCCCGTATCAGCATGATAAAGTATAAATACTATGATCCGAATCGGATCCTCTACTCGCTAACGTTTCATCGAAACCACTAGCAATCTCGAATACACTACCTAGAAAGGAAATGATTATTAAAAATCAATTGAAAAACACCGTTACGATTAAAAAGACGCTCAAGTTATACACTTCCATTATTTTAAAGGGGTGGCGCTTTACCCTGCCTGTCACGGTTGCTGTCGCAGTTGGTAGTACGCTCATATTTTATATTCCACCGCTCATCATCGCCAGCATGATCAACTCGACTGATTCGCCGGTTAATCTGCAGACCGCATGGCCGCTTGTCGCTCTGTTTGGCGCAGCATGGCTAATCGGCGAGGGCTTGTGGCGCCTAGCGATGTATCTCATGATTCGATTTGAATCAGGGGTCATTGAAAAGCTATATAAATCATCCTTAGACGTCCTACTGCAAAAAGAAATTTCATTTTATTCAAACCAATTCACCGGCACTATCACAAAAAACCTACTCGCCTATGCACGCCGATTTGAAACCTTTTTCGACACGATCGTTTTTGAAGTGATATCACAATTAGTACCGGCGTTATTTGCGGCCGTCATATTATGGTTTATATCACCATGGCTATCGATTGGTCTATTCGCTATGGTCACATTTGGAGCAATCGTTGTCGTTCCATTGATTAAGCGCCGCTTGGCATTAGTAAAAGATCGCGAAGACGCTCATTCAATAATGGCTGGCCATGTATCGGATGTCGTCAGCAATATCAGTGCAATCAAATCATTTGGCGCCGAAGACCAAGAACATGAAACGCACAAGAAATTAACTGACAGTTTTCTGACAAAAGCAAAACGCAGTTGGCACTACCAGAATAGTCATATCGACATGGCCGTATCACCTATTTATGTTGCGACGAATGTTCTTGGTCTCGCTATCATCCTCAGCCTGGGTGTCGATCCAGCGACAAAAGCCACACTGTTCATCGGGTATAGCTATTATGCGAACGTCACGAGATTCATGTGGTCATTTAGTAGTGTCTATCGACGACTCGAAGAAGCGGTCACCGACGCATCACTGTTCGTTGAGTACACACTCCAGCAGCCAAAGATTCTCGATTCGCCTAGCGCGTCAGCTCTAGCGATTAACCGCGGAGCAATTTCATTTGCGAATGTTGGTTTCACGCACGGAGAAAAAACCGATCCACTATTTCATGGGTTTTCACTTGATATTACAAATGGACAAAAAATTGGACTGGTCGGTCACTCTGGCGCAGGTAAATCGACGATATCTTCGCTGCTACTTCGATTTATGGATATCGATAGCGGCAAAATTGCCATAGATGGTCAGGATATTTCCCAAGTCACACAAAAAAGCCTTCATCAGTCGATCGCCTATGTCCCGCAAGAACCATTGCTATTCCATCGCAGTTTGCGTGAAAATATCGCCTACGGAAAACCGGACGCAACTGACCAAGAAATCACTGACGCCGCCATAAAAGCAAATGCCTACGAGTTTATTAAAACGCTGCCAAAAGGTTACGACACCCTGGTTGGCGAACGTGGCGTAAAATTAAGTGGCGGACAGCGCCAGCGTATTGCAATAGCTCGCGCGATACTAAAAGACGCTCCAATATTAGTGCTCGATGAAGCAACAAGCGCCCTCGATAGTGAATCCGAAAAGCTAATCCAAGATGCACTCGAAAAGCTAATGAAAGGTCGTACCAGTATCGTTATAGCTCACCGTTTATCGACAATTGCAAAACTGGATCGGATCATTGTCCTAGACAACGGTTCGATTATCGAAGACGGCACACATAGTGAACTTCTACACAAAAAGGGAACCTATGCATCACTCTGGTCACACCAAAGTGGCGGATTTATCGAAGAGTAGCAGCGGATCATCGAGACTATTGAATAATGTCTTTCACCGTTTTGGTTGACCAAGCGTATAAAATAGATAGCTTTATTCGTATCACCCGACACGAAACGCCGACGGCGGAGCACGGCGCACATACTAGCAGCGAGGTGTGTACTCGTGAAGATTCGGAACCCAGAAAGTTACGGTCGAAAACAAGCATCTGTCAAAGCAAAACGCGAGATCAGCGTAGAGCGCGCAATTGGAACAATCGAGATACTCGTCAATGCGAAAGCCTATTACGGCCCCAGCCGATCCGACATAGCATGGTCACTTCGACAGGCAGGATCACTCGGCAAGCAGGATCGCAACAAAAAGCGTTATGACGCCTTCACCAAGTTTTCGGAAGAAGTCCTGGATGTTGCGATTAACAGAAAGCTTGTCGTCGTCGAGAAATGCGCAAGCGGATTGAAGATCTCGCCGAACAAAAAGTCGACGGTTCCACTGAAGACAATTCGAAAGTACGAGAACGTCAAATACCCCGAGACAATCTTGGACACGACCAAATTGGATCCCGTCGACCTGATTTGCAACCTGACATCTGGTCGCTACACTCACCTGAGAGGATCATCGTCACTCCGCGAATTAACCAACCACACCTAGCCGCTCAAAGGCCGAAACTGACAGACATTGTCGTCCGTCAGTTTCGGCCTTTTCGAATCCAAGTCAAAAAACGTAACTGCATATAGTTGCACTTTGTATAAAAATGGCATTTAATGAATGCATCGCCATTGATCAAAGACAGTGATGGGCAAAATCCCATGTAAGCGATACGTTCCTCAGAAGTTAGGAGTAGTATGCCTGCAATATACGACGAGTTAGGTAGAGTCGCCTACGTCGAGGAGGATATGTTCTTTCCAGAACACCCCTCAGACTTTCTGAATCCGCAGACCTACACAGAGCGTTTACTTGAGGCTCGCCGTAGAGTTCTTGAGATAATCCGCTTTTTGGATCAAAATCACTCTGATCGTGGGCTCAACCATCAGGTCCGTTGCGCTGACGGTACGCTAAATACCTTCACCAACTTCATCGACAAGCACGATGGTCGCAAATCAAAACGCGTACGAAAACAAGGTCACAGTAAAAGGGTGCGAAGTTTCGGAGGATTCAGAGTAAAGTCTCCTCAAAACCTGCGGAATCGTCGGCGCAGCCTTTTTTCGTTAGACGACGTGCCAGTCTTGTTTTTCGATGAGTATGCGCGCAACAGTCGAGTCTACGAACATTTCATCGACCTAATGCGATGGCATCTCTTGCGCGAGGCTATCAGGCAGATGATAGACGAACACGAGATAGAGCTCCTGAACGGGATCTGGCACGTGAAGGTAACAGTTCTCGATATTCATCGAGGCTGCGGAAAACGAAGCAAGAAGGCGTCCATCAAGCGAGATGATCGCTCATACCACGGGCGTCCAAATCGTGATCGCGGACGTACTGCTGCGTAACTTATTCGGTAAAGAGTGGTGCAAAAAGAGCAGATGAAAGTGATGCCGTTAAGGTTGATTCTACTGCCAACACCGTTCTTTACCGGAAAGAATTAGCTATTATTATGTAAAAAACACCGCACTTTCGTACGGTGTCTTTATATAGTGAACGCGTGGGCTATTTATTAGCGTCGACGTTCGACTGCTTTGGCTCATCCTGAGATTTGCCGCCAGGTTTCGTTTCCTCTGCCTGTGAAGTCTGGTCAGTGTCACCACCGTTTTCAGCGGCAACGTCACCTTCGTCAAGAGTAGCATCACCACCAGCTGCATCGTTAGCGGCTTGCAATGCGCCTGGTTCATAGACATTCGCCACAACCAATGTCGTATCTTGCTCGATGTCGTCATATTCAACACCAGTCGGCAATGTGATGTCAGCAAGTGTCAGCTTGTCTTCGTCAGACGCGAGCCCTGCAACTGACAATTCCAAAGATTCTGGTAGGTCAGCTGGCTTTGCTTTTACCTGAATATGCTCAATCGCCTGCAATACAACCAGCCCAGCTTTTTCAGCTTCGCTTTCACCCAATCCCGTCAAGTGGATTGGCACTTCAGTCGTAATAATCTCATTCTGTTTAATCGTATGGAATGCGATATGTCGAATGTGATGCTTTACTGGGTGAATATCAATCGATTTGATAATAGCCAATTTCTTCTTGCCATCAATTGTGATTGTGACAGGCGAATGCTTGCCAGCTGCCTGAGCAACCTTCGTCGTTTCAATTACCGGTGATTGCGTTGCAATAGGGTCAGCGTGACCTCCATAAACAACACTAGGTACTAATCCGTCAGCACGTAATTTTGCAACGTGTTTACCAGCGGCCGTTCGTTCATTAAGAGTTAATGCGATGTTCGTCATTGTGTCTCCTTAGTCGTTACGTATCTACAGTCAATTTGGTAGTACCATTTCATTGTAGCATTTATAGGCTTTTCATATTGTAAGATACTTCACATGCTAGAATAGATATATGACTGATCTGCTACTCTCTTCATTTAGCCTATTTGGAATTCCTGGGCTCGATTTTTTGAACCCTGTTGAATTAATTCGATTACTTGGTACAGCTGCCGTATTCGCGATACCGTTAATCATCTTTGCCGAAAGCGGATTATTAATTGGGTTCTTTTTACCTGGCGATAGCCTGTTATTTACTGCAGGCTTTTTGGTACAGACTGGAGTTATTCCAATCAACATTCATCTATTCGTCCTAATGCTATTCGTCGCTGCCGTTGTCGGTGATAATGTTGGCTACTATTTCGGTAAAAAAGTTGGCCGCAAAGTATTTGACAAACCTGATTCTCGTATATTCAAGCAAAAATACCTATTAAAGGCAGAAGAATTTTACAAAGAACACGGCGCAAAAACAATTATTATTGCTAGGTTCATCCCAGTCGTGCGTACATTTGCTCCGATCGTCGCTGGAACAGCTCATATGCATTATCGTACATTCTTTACCTATAACATTATCGGTGGCCTATTATGGACAGCCGGTATTACATATATCGGATATATCCTAGGTGAAGGATTGACCCGTATTGGCCTGGATATTGATCAAGTCATCCTACCTATCGTCGCAATCATTATCCTAATTTCGATCTTGCCACCAATTATCCATGTTCTGCGCGACAAACAACAACGCGAAGCAATCTTTGCCGCTTCGAATCGACAGCTAGACGTATTACTTCGTCGCAAAAAATAATTGATTTAGTAATTATGAATTAGTGCCGGCCAGCACATACGCTGGCGGAACATTTCGCCATTCGCGAGAAATAACAATTTGATTAAAATATTCGTCAAGCAGGCCTTTTTTGAGTAGCGTGTATTGAAACGTAATGAATGTTCCGTCAGTACCTAGAATGTTCTTGGCGCGGTCGAGGATTGCACGCGATTGCTTGTCCGGCAGAGACGCAAACGGCAACCCTGACACGATGTAATCTACCTTTTGTGGCAGGCCGTATTGTTTCAATATACCGTCAACATCTTCGGCAGTACCATTGTAGATATAGACACCTTGTTCATCTCGGTATTTAGATACCAGCGTTTCGTAAAAGCTTTCGTTGTATTCTATCAGCACAACAATCGTTTTATCGTTGCGCCGTTGGAGTATCTCTGATGTAAAACTTCCTGTGCCAGGCCCAAATTGCACTATCACCCTCGCATCAGTAAAATTGATCGGAAGCACCATTTTTCGTGCCAAGTGTGGCGAGCTAGGCGCGACCGCACCGACTGTTCGCAGATTTTTAATATACTGCGTAAAAAATTGCGTGTTCATCGAATTACAAAAGTGACTTTAGGTATTTACCAGTGAACGATGCTTTCACCTTTGCGATATCTTCGGGAGTACCGGTTGCAACGACGGTACCACCGCCCATTCCACCTTCGGGACCCATATCAATAACATGATCGGCAGTTTTGATAACGTCCAGGTTATGTTCGATGATCACCATACTATTACCGCCTTCGACGAGTTTTTGCAAAATACCAACTAGGCGCTTCACGTCAGCGCTATGCAAACCTGTGGTTGGGACGGTCATTTCTAGCACGTCACTAATAGTTTTTTCTTTATATTTAATCTCTAAGGCTTCGCGGTTGTAGCGCTTTCCCTGGCAAACATCACAAGTAACATACACGTCAGGCAAAAAGTGCATTTCGATTTTGATGACACCATCACCCTGACAGTTCTCGCAGCGACCGCCTTTGACGTTAAAACTAAATCGTCCAGCTTTGTAGCCACGAACATTCGCTTCGGTCGTTCCAGCAAACAATTCACGAATCGGCGTGAATACGCCGGTATACGTTGCAGGGTTAGATCGTGGTGTTCGTCCAATTGCCGATTGGTCGATTACAATAGCCTTGTCAAGGTGTTCAATACCCTCTAGGTTGTCATGCGATCCCGGTACGGCCTGTGAACGATGTAAACGGGCAGAGAGTTCTTTTGCTAGAATATCGTTCACTAGCGTCGATTTACCGCTACCGCTGACGCCGCTGACGACGGTAATGACACCAAGCGGGATATCAACATCAATACCCTTTAGATTATTTTCGCGAGCGCCCATGATCGTCAACTTCTTGTCTTTTTGAATGACGCGGCGCTTTTTTGGAACATCAATTTTTTCAGTTCCCGCCAAATAGCGGCCAGTGACGCTATTTTTATCTTTGGCAACTTCTGCAGGCGTTCCTGCTGATACGATCGTACCGCCAGCCACACCCGCGCCAGGCCCGACATCGAGCAGATAATCCGCTTCGCGAATCGTATCTTCGTCATGTTCGACGACAAGGACAGTGTTGCCTAGATCACGAAGACGCTTTAACGTTCCGATCAACCGATCGTTATCGCGTTGATGCAGTCCGATCGATGGTTCGTCGAGGACATACAACACACCCTGTAGTCCAGATCCGATCTGTGTTGCCAAACGAATTCGCTGCGCCTCACCACCCGATAGCGTATTAGCTGCGCGTGCCAATTCCAGGTAGTTCAATCCAACGTTGCTCATGAACGTTAAACGAGCAGTAATTTCTTTCATAATCTGCGCCGCGATAAACGTTTCTTGTTCGGTCAGCTTGAGGTTGTTCTGGAATAGATCCAGCGCGTCATCGACACCCAGGCTACATATATCCATGATGCTCATTCCATGCACAGTGATAGCCAAAATAACGGGCTTTAGGCGCATTCCTTTACAGGCATGACATTTACGATTACGCATAAAGCGCTCGATGTCTTTTCGCATAAATTCACTGTCAGTTTCTTTGTGACGGCGTTCCAAATTAGGAACGACACCTTCGTAGACAGATTCGTAGTTACGGCCACTGCCCAGATTGACAGAATATTTCTGCTTTCCAGTTCCATAGAGTACTTTATCCAAATCGTCTGACGACAATTCACCAACAGGGACATGCATACTAAACCCATGCGCATTACCGACCGACGTCAGGCGCTTCATATACCACGCATCGCTGTTGACGCGGTTGTACGGGCGAATCGCACCTTCGGCAATCGTAAGGTTGGGATTAAACACTAGATCGGGATCAACCTCTAATCGACTCCCCAGCCCTGTACAGACCGGACAGGCACCTTGCGGCGCGTTAAAGCTAAAGATTCGCGGTTCTAGTTCGGGAATTTCGATATCAGGGTTATCGAGCGAGGCGTAGCGTTGACTCAGTGTCTGCACTTCGTCGGTTTCGGCGTTCAGAACACACAATATACCCCCGCCGATTTCAAGCGCCTGTTCGACAGATTGAGCAACGCGTGTCCGCATATCGTCAGCCATAGCGATACGGTCAACAACAACTTCGATTGAGTGACGATCATTTTTGCGAAGCGTCGGAAATTCGTCTAGCGCATAGATAACTCCATCAACACGAGCACGAGCAAACCCTAAACGGCGATACTGCTCGGGAACATGAGCAAACTCGCCCTTTTTATCAATAGCGATTGGTGCCAGCAGCATAATGCGCGTTCCGGCTTCGGTTTTCATAACTTCATTAATGATGTCATCGCGCGTTCGCTTGGTCACTTCGCGGCCAGTGATCGGATCATGTGGCACACCGATACGCGCAAACAACAAGCGCATATAATCATAGATTTCCGTGACCGTCGCCACCGTACTGCGGGGGTTACGGCTGGTTGATTTTTGATCGATAGAAATCGCCGGACTCAGACCGTCAATCGAATCGACATCAGGTTTGTCCATGATACCCAAAAACTGCCGAGCATAACTCGACAAACTTTCGACGTATCGTCGCTGGCCTTCGGCGTAAATAGTATCGAATGCCAGTGATGATTTGCCCGAACCAGATAGTCCGGTAATGACCACTAATTTATCACGTGGAATATCAACGTCCACGTTTTTTAGATTATGCTCCCTCGCACCTCGCACATGAATATGTCCTGCCATAGAGATATATTATACCACGATTTGACCTCTTTATGACAGTCCACGTGAACGAGAATAGTACTACTTTGAACATAACAAAAATGAGTTTTCGACTGGTGTTAATTTTACCTCTTGATCGATCGTGCTTATCGTTGCATAGCATGACTGACGTTGTTACAATTCACCATAAGTTAATCAGTTTTTGAAGGAGCGAGCGTGAAGCGATTCGTATTATTTGTCATAACCATCTTTACCGCTTTAGCCAGATCTAATCCATCGTATCTTGATTACTCGTGTCGATTGGTGCAATCGACTCCAACCACAACTGCAGTTCTTGTAGTACGAATTGTTTATTATCATCCATTTCCGAACCGGCAAGTTTTTGTAAAGACGTCATAAACGCTGGTAATTGGCCCCGAATGCGATCGGTGCGCCACTGCTCCCATTCAAGTGATTCGGACTGCGAGAGTGTTTTCGGAAAATTGCGCGCTTTGTAATGCAGGAGTAATGGCGCTAACCGCTCATCAGAAAATTGCGGTGTAAAATCAGCGAGTTCGCGTTCGGTTGCGTTTCGAACAGTTTCGATGCGCAATTTGTCTCGGTCGCCAACGAATCCATCATACAGCTGCGCTTCCGGTTGCGTACTTTTAGCGAATTCCGGACGAGATTCAACTACAGATCGAATGTTTTCTGCAAAATGTGGCGATGCCAGTAGGATGTTTCGATGTGATTCAATTGTTTGCGGATCGAGTAACAGTCGTTTCCAGCCATCAGCTTGTTCCAGTACGCCTAACGGTGCTACGGCTGGTGCGCGGTTGAACTGCAGTTCTTTGACGGGGACTTTGACAAATCCTTCTTTGCTTCGCTCTTCCCAAGTAGCAAATAATTTTTTCTTTAATTCATCCTGCGACAAATTAATTAGCGGAGTCGGGTCGTATCGTAGATCATAGACGACAACGTTGCCATTTCGTCCACTCGTCAGTGGAAATGCGACGGTCGTTTTATCATGTTCAGCATCGTAGCGACCGCTAGTATAAACAAATGGTTTCTTGTCATCCAAACTAACCAGTTTCTGAACCTCTTTTTTGCTGCGCATCTTTAGTAGGTAATCATACAACTGCGGCTGTTTTTGCTTGATTAATTTCGTGACAGCAATCAGCGCTTCAACATCGCTGAGCGCGTCGTGCGCTTTAAAATGATCGATGTCATTTTGTTTCGTCAATAATTCTAGTCGATTACTGGCTTTGCCATCAATAACTGGCCAGACGATGCCATCCGGACGTAGCGCTCGCGTCATACGAACGACATCTAGCAAATCCCAGCGACTGGTGCCGTTTTTCCAGCACCATTCGTATGGATCGTAAAATGTTCGCCAGAATAGATGTCGCACAAATTCATCGTCGAACCGCACGTTGTTGAACCCAACGGCAATCGTATCGTCGATAAAAATTTCTTCACATAATAATTTTGCAAACTGTGCTTCGGTATACCCATCAGTTACTGTTTGCTGTGGAGTGATACCGGTCACCATCAACGCCTCGGGGCTCGGTAACGTATCATCGTTGAGCGCCACTAGCACATTATATGGTTCGCCGATCGGATTTAAATCCATATCCGTGCGAATGCCAGCAAATTGCATGATGCGATCGTCCCGTGCGCTCAGGCCGCTGGTCTCTAGGTCATAAAAAAAGAATGTCTGTGCCATTACCTCTATAATACAAAAAATCCCGCTAGATAGCGAGTCGAGGCAAGTTTAGATGCTGTATGACAGCTAGATACGTCACCCGAAGGTGGGAGCGGAAAGGCTATGTTGCCTGTCGACCGCTCCCACCCGGAAGATGAGGGTGGATAGGCTCGGTAGCCAATCTTCCTCCCTCATCTGGGCGTGTTACTGCACCACCGGTTTCAGGTTGCTTGACAGATGAATGTGTTCGCTGCCGATGAGCGATGAGCATTCAGTCCCTGCTGCCGGGCGGTAAAGCTATTGAGTTGTTCTTCTGGTAGTACTCCGGGGCGGATCACAAAGTATGTAATCGCATCAGATACATCCTTCCAACATGTTGGCTTTTCAGACAGAATCGATGGACTGGCACTGCGAGTTTTGCAGTGCTAGGTGAAACCACGAACATGAATCATACTCAAGTCCCTTCAGTCGAAGCGAGTAGCTCGCCGGCGATGATCAGGAGGTGGCGACGCGGTCCGGGGGGACGCTGACGTCGACGCCCGCGATGTCCGAGGAGTTCACGTGAAGCTCGTGGTTGCCGCAGTGTTTCATGCTTTTCTTCATGATGCCTCTTTCGTCGGACCGACCTGAAGTAACAGAATTGTCACTACAGGTTACCAGCTATTCGTCGAATAACCACTAACCTATAGTGAACAATATATACGTATCTAGCTTGTCAAAGTACCAAGCAGACGCGGGAATAATTCACCGGATCTGATGATATAAAGATAATAACACACATTAACATAATAGTCAATACTATTTTATAAACGCTTTAAAATAACTGTCGATAGCTCAGGACAGTAAAATTAGCCGCCATCGTCACAGTCGCGGGCGGTATATCCATCCAGGAATTAGCGCCATAATCATACCCACTGATGTCGACATAATTACCCAATACAGCCCCCATCTTTGCGTTAACCGACCTGGGGCCATTCAGATGTGCTTGTCCAAAATATGCCCACAAAACCGCGCCGTCACCGGTGCAAAAAACACAGTTGATCGCAAGTGTGTTTACAGAGTTTTGCAGCTCTTGGCCGGATATGACAGAGCAGGTAGGACTAATGCTGCAGCTATTGTTAATCGATTTGAAACTAATAATACGAACAGATACGCCGCTACTATTGGCTTTTATCAAGCCGCCTAAGTCAACCGCCCCGTTAACAACTATCGTAGGTGGTGCCGTTAATCCATTTTTTACCGTTAAAGTCGCACTATAATCTAATTTGAAATCACCCTCGACATATACGTCACCCTCTATAATGCTATTACAATAAAAATCGATAGTTACATTTTGTGAATATTTCGTACGATCTTTGAGCGTCGTTGGCCCCGGTGGAAGAGGGCTTGCTCCACAGCTGTCCGACAAGCCTGTACGACTGTTCGTCATAGAGGTTGTGTAGCCAGCTTTATCGAACTGCGGCATTGACATCGGCTGTGCCGTACACGGATTAATAAAGCCGCTAGATGGTACGACACCAGTACCGCTCGTTTGATTCGTGGCGCATAACGTACCGTTAATACGTGTGTTATAGCCCATCGTTATTGGCTGCTCATTGCTCGGACATTGCGATGGATAATTTCCGTTCACCATACAGGCAATGCCACCGACCTGCAGATTCACTGGCAGTGATGCCGTACCAATTGTCGCATAGTTTTCTAAACGTAATTTACCCATGACGTAAACATTGCCACTCGGCCCTCTGGACGCAGTCATAAATATCCCTCCAGGACCTGCGAATACACTTGGACTAATTTCTATTTGCTTTGAGCTGACGACAACTTCGATACTTTTTTTATTCGTAGCTGTTGCAGCTGTTCCCGAGCCCGTTGCGTAGATATAGCCAGTCGAAACGATCGTCTTTGTCAGATCAGAATTTGTCGTCACTGTCGTTCCGTATTCAGCTTTACCTTGAGATGTATTATTATAAAACTCTTTCCGAGCACCATCCGTATCTGGGTATCCGGCAAAACTAGGGCTCATTCGTAGTTGTGCGATAGTGTCGCTAACCCCGGCCTCGGCAACCGATATAGCAGCATCGCCATAGCTACTTTTCTTTGTAGAGGCGTAGCTAGCACCAATTACTCCGGCAACACTCAACCCGATACCCGTTAATACCGAAATGATGATTATCGCTAAAATTATCACATAGCCAAACTGTTTTTTTCTAACACGAATCATTCAGTTAATCCCGATGCGCCGATAAGTGTCGTTAGCGTCGTTGATTTTGTCATACTTCCGACCGGCCATGACACAGTGACATCCGCCTTTTTTAAACCCGACATGCCAGCAGGCATAGTCACGTCAACCCTACCCGTTGAACCGCTTGGAAGCGACGCCGGCAGGCTAGACGTAAATATAATTGGCGTCGCAGGATCGAGTGAAGCATACTGCCCATTTCGCAGTATTTCAATCTGTGAGCGCGCAGCACGTGTTGCCGTTGACAAATATTGCACTTCTCGCTGAGAATACTGCATATATGAAAATAACGACGTCAGAGTTGCCGCCGCCATACCAAACATTGCGATTACAACAACCAGTTCAACGATCGTAAAGCCGTTATATCGGACGATGAGACTCTTCATTCGGTCGACCCTCTACGGCCTCACGACGATGTCAGCGTCCGAAACCCCGCCATTCCAGTTATTTTTTGCAACCGTAATGGTGTACTTTACGCATGTCTGCGGGCTACTACTGCACGATCCGTCGCTTGCATTCAAGGCAGTATATAAATATATCGGTTTGTTAAATTCAGTCGCCAATGTATTACCAGAGGGACTATTAATATAGGAGTATGCGGCATTTTTTGTTTCGGGGTAACGATTATTATCCGTGAAATACTCACCTAGCTTTAGCTTTACTTGCTGGGCATTCGTATCTAATGAAGTTTTTGTGGCGCGCTGCTGAGATGTGACATATGACACAATAGCGATACTCGACAGAATACCTATAACGGCAATAACAACGACCAATTCGACAATAGTGAATCCACTTATTTTTTGAAGTTTAGGTAACATTTTTTTCTTTCTATAAGCGTATACGTTTTCTATTGTATTATCATACCTCTCGCCAAATATAATGTCAAAATAACAGCACGATGGCTTACTGATCGAACCATACATATGGCTTTAAATTAACGATCGTCCCGTAACCAAAGGATAACTTTTGAGCGGCAACCGTTCCATTAACAGTAACGCTAATTCCCGTAAGTATCCGCCCGAAATACGCATAGTACGATCCATCATAGACTGAACCCGTTCCGGAAAGCGAGATTGCTGTCTGTACATTGAAGAAAGGATTCGCCGCATCGTATATTGTTTTGGGATCCTGTGTAATATACGCGTCATCTGCGGATTTCGCTGAATCTAATGAATAAAAACTGACAAAGATTGGCGTTATTGATGTCGTTGTTTCAACTCTCATATTAGTGAAATTTATCCGTCCATTCACAACAACGATAGGTCTCTTTGTTAGCGTTGGATCGACAGTCAAGATCGTAGTACCGGGAGCGCTATCCCCTAAAACGAAGTCGCCAGTAATGTATAGATCGCCGCGCAGATTCACCGTCTTTGCGCCCGTCGCTAATACGTTACCGGTAAACTTTGTTAAAGCAGGAAGCTCCATGCTCGCACAACTGGATTGACAGGTTCTACCAGGTACAACGCTCGTCATCCTCGCTGCGTGCCCGGCTTTGTCGAAAAGTGGCTGATTATTTATTTTTGGAGTGCAGGGAACTTCGAGGCCGTAAATGCGCGCACCGAATGAACCTGTATACGTAGATGACACTTGATCCCTCGCGCAAACCCGACTTGCTCGAATCTCAGAGCCTGATGGCCCGGACCCATTGAGTGCGATTGGCTCGCTAGGCGAGCAGGATGTACCATAAGATGCGTTTGTTCCGCAGCCATTGTTAAGTATATCTATTTTACCAATCGGCGCTGACGTCGTCCCAATTATGTCACCCTGCCCCAGCGTTAATCCGCCGGCAGAAAACAAATTAGTACCAGGGCCGCCATTTACGCGGGTGTTCCCTGCAAAATCAAGCCCACCAAAACCCGATGTCATTTGAGCATTATTTGAAAACTTTAATATAATCCGCGGAGTCATCATTGAATCGTCCGTCATGTTAATCTGTTGACCAGATTGAGTCCTTTCAAACGATAACGTCGTCTTTACAGATCCAGCCAAAATAGGATCCATCGTTGTCGTACCTGTTTTTGTATAATATGTAAAAGAAAGTCCGGCTGTATTATTGGCAATTAGTATATCTGAGGGACAACCGCCACTCGCCGTTGCAGGACATGTCAATGTTGTTATCGCATTTTCGCTATCGGGATACGCAATAGTGCGTTTATAGATGTTGCTGTCTTTCCGGTAATAGACAATAGTATCATATGCGCGGGCAGCACTATCGTATGTACCTCCATCAGCTTTTAGCGCAGGTTGTGCAATGACGAGAGTAGACGCACTGCTCGCCCACTCCCCTGACGCGGACGGCGCACTTGGATCGGGTGTGGAGTTATTTGACATCACCCCATACGATCGGCGGACATCATCGTTGATACGACCTAATGTTGTCTGAATCGTATTTGTTAGCTGACTTCTTGTTTGTGCTATCGCTGATTGACCGAGCGATGTCACCATAAAACCAATAAGAGCAATGCTAAGTATTGTCGTCAGTGCCATCGCAACAACAAGTTCGACGATAGTATAACCCGCATTGCCCGTTGTCACCCATAAATGTTTGTGTTTCATATAGCTAATGCTTATTTAAGCACGCTCTCACGGCAGTAGCAAGAACAGTTGACTACTGCTCGAGGTAGGTGAATGTATCGTCGCCAATGTGAATCACGCTTTCGCCAGTCGCACCTTTGCGATTCAATTCGTGATTAATACCCATTTTTTTCATGATATCACGCAGACGATTAACGTTTTCAAAGCCTTCGAAATTAGTACGCCTAGCAAATTTTTCAATTTTGTCACCACGTACGATATATTCTTTTGCTTCTTCGTCAAATTCAACGGTCCATGCATCGGCGATTTGTTTGTCGTCAAGCGATATAACTATGCTTGATTCATCAACAGCGGTCATTTCGGCAGCAACTGCTCGAACTTCTTTGACCTTTGCACTGAGCGCACGCAGCACTTCAACCAGGCCTTTATGTGCCGCAGATGATATGACATATATTGTCGCTTTTGGTGCAACAACTTTCAACGTATCGACTTGCATCTGTATAATGTCATCATCCAAGCCTTCTGATTTGGTCAGTGCGATAACTTCAGGACGAGTGGATAGCTCTTCGCTATACTGCTTTAACTCGTTTCGAATCGTCGCGTAATCTTTTGCGATGTCATTGCTATAGACATCTATGAGATGTAGCAGAACGGCTGTACGTTCAACGTGGCGAAGGAATGCGTCACCTAGGCCTTTACCGTCACTCGCGCCTTCGATCAGTCCTGGAATATCAGCGATCAGCAAACTATCGCTATCGACGTCTGCAACACCCAAATTCGGTGTCAGCGTCGTAAAGGCATAATCGGCGATTTCTGGTCGTGCATTACTGACAACCGATAAGAATGTTGACTTACCGGCATTCGGAAAGCCAACCAACCCAACGTCGGCTAGCAGTTTTAGTTCTAACTGCGCATCAAAGGTGTCGCCCATTTCGCCTTTTTCGGCAATTCGCGGTGTCTGACGAACAGAGGACTTAAAGTGCGCGTTACCAAACCCGCCGTCACCACCTTTGGCGATGATCTGCTCTTGGCCGTCTTCGATCAAATCAGCGATAACGACACCGTCTCGTTTAACTAATGTCCCCATTGGTACTTTGACGATAAATGGATCACCTGATTTACCGCGTTTGTTTTGCTTGCTGCCGTTTTCACCGTGTTCGGCTTTTAGCTCCGGCTTGAATCGGAAATCAATTAAAGTGTTCACATTTTCGCTTGCACGAAAAACAATGTCACCACCACGGCCACCGTCGCCGCCATCCGGGCCACCTTTATCAATGTAAATTTCGCGACGAAAACTGACGGCACCGTTGCCGCCTTTACCTGCACGTACAAAGACTTTTGCTGTATCTACAAACATAACTCGATCTAGTATAACAAAATTACCTCTGATTAAACAGAGGTAATTTGACTTTCGTAAAAAATGTTCTAGTGAATGTAACTATATGATCGAGTTTGACCAGCAGAAATTGTTCGGCCGGATACGATATTAAATCCACCACCGCCACCTAGATAGTTCATTTCACTGATACGGACGTCACCGTTATCCATGACTTGTTCAACGATAGCAACGTGACCATACCCGCCACCATTTTGCATGATTGCACCAACGGCAGGAGTGTTATTGACGGTAAAGCCGGCTGCACGAGCGTACATAGCCCATGTCGCTGCGTTACCCCAGAAACTACCAATTGGTCGTCCTATTTGCTTGCGTCGTTCAAACGCGTACCATGTACAGTTACCGTACGCATAGGCATTACCAGCTGATGCATTGGCAACATTTGAATTGATTCGATAAGCCGCAGAATTATTTACGCCGTACTGACTGCCGCTTGCAAAACTAGACATTAGCAGCAACTGACATATTAGTTTGTTCTGCCAAATTGGCAGCAACATCGGTTGCGACCAGTTCATCGACCGATGGCTTTTCTAGGTTTACACCAGGATTTGAATTTGTTGCTGTCGGGTTGACCGAAGCTACTTCAGATGGCTGAGGTTGACGATAGCCGATTGCTACAACCGATACGATAACTGTAAATACCGCTGCGTACGCTGCGAATACAGATAGTTTCGGTGTAGTTTTGTGCTTTGAGTGCTTTGTTCGTCCGAAGACCTGCTGTTTCAGTTGGGCGTTTGCCGCACCTGAATCACTCACATTGTTCTGATTACGAATTATCGTTCTCCTGCCGCCTGCATTACTACAAGGGCGCTACCTTACTTTGTCTTTCTTCTCTCTATCTCGCAAATAGACATAGGGAACGGGGTACGTGTCGACCGAATTCATTATTTAGTATTTTTTTGAAAATGTTCATTTCGGTACCCGTGCGACATTTGTCGGTAGGCTCATTTGCTGCTCATTCTTCCCACTCGCATGTATGCCGTTTCCGCCATACCCGTAGTTGAACTCACAAATGTGCTATGACTCATTTTACTTGACCTTGCGTAAAATGTCAATATATTTTTTAAAATGGTGATTTTGTCAATCAAGATTTCCTATGTCGCCGAAGGCCGTTCACCGCTTTGCCGAAGGGCTTACTATGGTAGCAAGCACTTCTCTAGACAGTATTTTGCGACATTCGCATCATGTTCGGCATTCGTTCGCGCAAAATACGTTTTGTCGTCGTCACCACTAACAAAGAACAGATAATCGCCCGCCGCTGGAGTCGCAACAGCCTTTAGCGCACTCAGGCCAGGTGACGCAATCGGCCCTGGTGGCAGCCCCTTGTATTTACGCGTATTATACGGCGAATCCAGATTAAAATCGCGGGCGACATTCATTTTGTCGGCTGCGTAGTGATAGGTTACGTCAGACCCCAGATTCATCCCTTGTTTAATGCGTGAATAGAACACTTGCGCTACTTGTGCAGAATCGGTTGCGCTTGATACTTCACGCTGAACAATAGACGCCAGAGTTATTCCCTGAAATAGTGTCATGTTTTGAGCTTTTAGCTTTGTCGTGAGGTTTTCGGCGATGATTTGCTTTTGCAATTCATCGAGCGTGCGCACAATAATATCTTCTGGTGTTGCACTACTGGCGAATCGATACGTCTCACCATATATATAGCCCTCCAAATCTGCCGTTGCTGGCTTGGTCGCAAGCGCAGGATGATCATACTGCTTTTTTAATGCCGCATCGACATCCGCGGCGCTGTATCCGGCAGCAATGATTCGTTTACGGTGATTTGCCAACGTGTCGCCCGGTAGGAAGGTCAAGCTAAACTCGTCAACCTTGCCTGATACTAAATGATCAACGATTTGTGGTACAGATTCGCTTTTTTGCAGATTGTACGCACCAGCTTTTAACTGCGATTTTGTCCCTGATATTTCTGTATAGGCAATAAAAGCAGTTCGGCTCTTGATCAACCCCTCTTGTTTCAACTAACCGATAAACAATTTTTTAACCAATGATTTTTTCTTTTTAGGCTTTGCGCCGCTATCACCCAGACTATCCAAAGTTAGCTCAGCAGGACTTTGTGGCTGTGGCTGCGGTCCTGGCGGAGGTAGTATAGTGTTCTGTAGCGCATGCTCGCCCAGCAGCTCATGCGGCTTTGGTGCAGGTAATTCATGATCGTAACGTAATTCCGGCTGACGAACCGGCTGCGGCGTCGGCACGACTCGAGGCAGCGACACACCATCAATCGAACGGGGCTTTGGCTGATTATCGTTGTCAGGACGCATAATGTATCTCCATGTAATCTTGTAGTATTATCGCTGCTGCGCGCGCATCAATGTCGCCTTTTGTATACGGCTGACGTGACGCCTTCAGTTGCTCTTCTGCCATGACGCTCGTTAGGGACTCATCCTGATAAACGATCGGAGCTATATCAGTCAACTGAGCTGCAAATGTTTTAACATACTCGGTTTGCGCAGTGGCTTCACCGGATTGATTGCGGGGATATCCAACGACGATCAGCTCTGCATTTTCCGTAACAACGATTTCTGCGATCTGCTTGACTTCGTCACCCTGGACCTCGATAGTCGTCAGCGGTATCGCAATTCTAATTGATGTATCAACCGTTGCAACACCTATTCGACGTTCACCGACATCCAGCGCAATGATGGTTTTAGCTGCTGGCATTCTGCAGTTTAAACTCAATTTTAATTTTATTTACATCGTTTGGTACAGTTCGCACCCAGAACGGCGAGAACTTGGTGTCGGCATCATTAACGCCTTCAATTTCTTTCAGTGTTGACTGGATTTCACCGTAGCGCTTGCCTTTTACCTGCTCTTTGATCGCATCATCATCAATCTTTGGACCGACTTTTCCAGTCGTCTCGATAGTGACAGATGCATTATTGCCAGTCTGTTTGAACGCGGTCAGCTTGACACCAGTAACACCGTCGTCATAAATTCGCTGATCATCTTTGCTAGTTAATTGCTGTTCGATAGCTCCCTGGAAATATGCGCTGAGGTCATTTTTTGCAACGCCCGTAACTGTATACGTCACTTCGCTTGTCAGCTTTGCTTTACCGGATGCGGCTTCCTTGCCGATGGCAGGTTCTGATCGCGGGTCGGCAGCATTTGCGACAAAACTATCCTGAATGACGACAACGCCATCATCAAATTTTGCTATCAACGCAGCTTTTTTGTCGTCACCTTTTTGTTCATTCAACTGTTGCGTCGCTTTCTGAACATCTGCAGCTGTGACGATTTTTATAGTCTTTTTTGATCCACCAGCCATCTGGCTACCAGCTGCAGTTATGCCATCCACCGTTGAATCATAATTCCGGCCAGACAAGTTACACTGCTCGCCAACCGCCGTCGCCTGGACTCGTACATCGATCGTGCCAGGAACAATCGAAAAGCCCGAACCGTTAAAGCCACCAGGTGTCGCACCAGGAACAGTCACCTGACTCTGCGTGACAAAGGTACACTCACCATTACTAAATCCTGCGCCGAATGGTACATTTACTGCGCCTGGTGCTGAACGGGTCAGTGTTAGCGTACCAGCAGCACGCTCTCCAACTTCTTCGGTTCCAGTTGCATCGAATTCGACTGATGATTCTTGCTTGTCTTCTTGGACAATTGATTTCACCGTTGCGGCATCGGTGTCAGTTTTCAATGTCGCACCTAGCGCCACTTGTGTCTTTATAGGAACTTCAGTAGTCCGTGCGTCGATGACGACAGTCGCGTGAGGAGCGAACCAAATTGCCCACACCAAAAAGCCAATTAACAATATTCCTAATCCACCAAATATGAATAGCTTCTTGCGAAAACTATTGAAACTCGGCACCTTAATCTTGTTCTTTGACTTTGGTTTTCCTGGCTTTTCACCATCAGACGGAGGAAGCGCACGAGTACTGTCGTCGTCAATATCGATACCTGATATCACACTCGCTGGAACGCCCGGCGTCTTTTTGACGTCGCTTGTACGTGCCAACTCTCCGACGGGCAATTGCTCGCCATCGATAATATCATCGTCATCGTCAACCTGCAGTGCTGGAATTTCAGCAATTTCGGGTTTGCTCTGCAAGTTCTTTGCAACGGGAATTTTAGCACTACCTGCAAGGGCTAGCAACGCCTGGTTATTTGTTATTAAAACTAAATGCTTATTATTCAGATCAGCAGTGCGCGCTAGTAGTCGCAAGTTAACCGCACTTTGCAATACGCCAATACGCTTTGGCGGCACTAGTGCAACTACTTTTTCTTTGGCAGCTTTAACTTTACCGATTATCGCGGTAATGTCGTCTTCTACATCGATATAAATTACGTCTTTTTGCATCTCGTGTTTGTTATATTCTCAAAAGTCGATTTAGTTTTTCTTTGATTGAATCGCTTTCGCCTACTCCAACTATTGTATCATAGCCGACACGCAATAATCCCATCGCGGTAATAAAGGTATGGTCATTGACTGATCCGGTATCGTCATGAATGCCAACCACTTCTTCGGGCTGAATATGGTGCACGGATGGCTTTTTCGTAAATGGCAAATCTTTGTACCACTCTTTGGTCGATAACGCATCAACCAGTTGATCCAAGCTAGCACCGCCGCCACAGAGTAAGATACGGTTTGGCAAATGATCGACAGAATCAAACTCGCTCAGAGCAAGTTCAACACCAGCTAGCCATACGTCAAGAGTTTTTTCAATCGCGTCTTCGGCTTGCTTGCGGACGGTTGCCTTTATCTGTTCGTGGTGTAAATTGACCTTTAATTTTTCGGCATCTGTATACGTCAAATCCATTTCGCTCGCAATCGTGCGCGTAAAACTACGGCCACCGATACCAAACATCTTTGTACCCTCGACACCACCATCATTAACCACGGCGATATCTGTCGTTCCACCGCCGACATCTGCCAGGATTGCGGTAAAGTTACTACTAGAATCAGTACCTAGTACGGATCGACTGACCGCAAATGGCTCGGCTGCAACAGCAACCAATTCTAGCGCCAGTTCATCAGCGACGCGCTCTAGCGCACCGATGTGCACCATCGGCGCGAATGCCGTGTAAATCTGCACCGCTACGTCACGCCCCTGGAACCCAATTGGATTACTAACTTTATAGCCATCAATATGAATACTGACGAGCGCACTATTCACCAGCTTTACTTCAACTTCTTCGTTGCCTGTCTCGAGACCAATCTGCTTTTGGGCTTTTACTTGGGCGCGTTCCTGAACTTTTTCAATGATAAATTCCATTTCGGCAGTATCCAGCGGCCGATCTGGCTGTGGGCGGCGATAGCGAATGGTATTCGTAACGCCTTTGACTAGTTCGCCGGCAATACCAATAACAACGCGTTTAGCCTGTAGTCCCGCTTGATCCTCGGCTTCGGACAAAGCTTCTTCGCAGTTACGAACAACGCCAGATATATCTGCTATCGCACCACTGTGCATGTCGCTGACATCCTGACGAGCACGACCAACGCCAACAATCGACAACGAGTCGTCTTTGACCTTTGCGATCAACACTTTGACGAACTCTGTTCCTATATCAAGACCGACGATATAGTCGTTATCAACTTTTTCTTTGCGAGCCGCTCGTATTTTATCAAAAACCATAGTTGTACGTATTATATACCAAATATGCTTATGGTGGCAAAGTATTGTTTAATTTAATAAAATATGCTATAATATTATTATGAATAGTGTCAAAGAACCTACACCTCCGAGGCGGCGAATGGACGTCGTCTTTTCTGACAAGGAACCGATTGAAAAAGATGATTTTGAGCACATCGAAGCGCTGACAAAAAGTACTAATAAATTAGCAAGTGCGCTCGATACGTCCGCTTACCCCACTTCAATTGATTCCTATTTTTCGTACGAGGATAGCCAACTGTCAAATATAATACTTCCCGATTCGATACGCACTATGATCGAAAGTTCTCAAAAGCCAAATATATTAGACCAGATAACTATCGATTACGGCCGCGAGCCAGAAACTTCTTTTGTCGAAATTACTATTCAATTACATCTAACAGAGGTTGCTAAGGAATTAGGACAAATGCCCGTTAAACGTATTGTCAATTGCCATACTAGCGGTGAAAATTCGACAAATATCATTCTCGACGTTGCAGATACAGACAGTGCGTCGAACACCTTTCCCCTAATTAGCGAGGAAGAGCTGTATCGAATGATTACCAGTATCGTCACGCGCGATAACCACGAATTAGCTGATTTCATACATCTGTTTGACGAGCAAGCTTTTAAACATTACCTCCATAATCCGCTTTCCTACGATGATATCGCAAAGCTCTTCGACCAGAGCGCGTCTTTGAGTATGACAGATGCATTTTATTCGATTGAAGACCCTGTTACGATGCTGCCGGTTACTGTACAGACGCGAAAAATCGATGCCGAATTCAGCCGTGTCGACTTTGCGCTAGCAACAGGGCTTGATGGAGAGTCATGGATAAAAGTTCACTCGGAACAATCACCCGCACCGATTGTACATGCGCACAAAGATGAAGATAGCGATTTTTTTGGAAACAAAAACGGCTCATCGGACTATGCACCAGCGACAACGTTTCGCCAATCTAACTTAACATTCACGCATTACGCGAACGGAGCGGCGGAGTCACCCTATGATCCAACGGTGACTGATTTCGATGCGATTATGGACATCCAGCACAATATCGCTGAAAAATATAACTAAATCAACACCGCTTTAACACGGCGGATACCGGCAGAGCTCGACTCTTCTTTGGTAACCTTGAAGGTTTTACCGTCTTCGGCCAGCTGACCTGTGTGGTCAACATGAGGGCCGCCGCAAATCTCAAAACTAACTCGTTTTGGCTCATCACCCATTTTGTATACTTTGACCGTATCCCCATATTTGTCACCAAACGCGCCGATTGCGCCCATTTCGAATGCCTGATCAGTCGGGTATTCCTGGAATGATACCGGCAGATCCCAGCTAATCCATTCATTAACGAGTGCCTCTACTTGGTCCAGTTGTTCACGCGTCACTTTTTCGTCGTTATTAAAATCAAATCGCAGGCGTTCTTCGGTAATATTACTGCCATGCTGCGTGTATGGTATTTCTTGTGCTGCAGTGTCTGGCCACCCAGGCCGCCCTTGAATGTGCCTTTTGCGGCAGTCTGTGAACGTGCTCGCTGTTCGGCCATTTTGTCGTCGAACTCTTGGCGCCAGTTGTCTGACAATGTGATTTCTTGTTTGTATGCCTCTTCCGTTGATAGTTCGACAGGGAAGCCGAATGTATCATACAGCGTGAATAATTCAGCGCCGGTTAGTCCGTTATCTGAAAATTTCTCTAGCTGCTTTAGACCTTTTCGAAGTGTCTGACGGAAGACCTTTTCTTCTTTGGCGAGCACTGCAACGACCGTATCGCGATTAGCTTTTACTTCTGGGTAATCTTCGACGTACATATCAGCGATAACAGGGACGATCTCTTCAAAGAAATTCTGTTCGATGCCCAGATCAAATGCAAAACGAATAGCGCGACGCAGTAAACGGCGCATGACATATCCCTGCTCTTTGTTGGCAGGTACAGTACCGTCAACCGCTAGGAACGTTGCCGCGCGCAGGTGATCGGCGATAACCCGCATGCTTTCGGTGTGAGATTCGTACTTTTTGCCGCTGAGTGACTGTAGTTTTTCGATGATTGGCCATAACAGACTGATACGGAACACATCGGGACTATTCAATTGCGCTGCGGCGATTCGCTCTAGACCGCCACCAAAATCGACGTTCTTGCGAACAAGCGGCTCGAATGAACCATCGTCCAAACGGCGATACTGCATAAAGACCTGGTTACCAATTTCCATGAACTGACCACTATCGCTGGCTGGATGCGCCAGGCCATAGCCTTCGGCGTGGTTTTGTGGACCAAAGTCATAGAATACTTCACTGTCTGGTCCGCACGGATCACCGATCGGTGTTTTGTCCAACCCGCCGCCGCGACTCCACCAGTTTTCGCCGTCATCATAAAAGAATATGCGTCCGCCCTGCATGCCTAGTTTGTCGCCATTTTCAGCACTGCCTAACTCGACAATCTTTGCATCGATACCCGCTTCGCTGAATACTGTTTTCCAGATCTGTGCGGCTTCGTCATCACGCGGAATGCCATGTGATTCGTCGCCAATAAAACATGTCACATAGATCTTGTTTGCATCCAGCCCAACTTTTTCCGTCAGAAATTCAAAGAACCAACGAATCTGCTGTTCTTTGAAATAATCGCCCATACTCCAATTACCCAGCATTTCAAAGAATGTCGTATGACGATTGTCGCCAACGTCTTCGATATCCTGCGCACGTAAACATGTCTGACTGTCGACCAGGCGATTACCTTTCGGGTGTTTCTGGCCTAGCAAAAATGGCAAAAGCGGCTGCATGCCGCTACCAGTAAATAATGTCGTTGGATCGTCTTTTAAGACCAGTGGCGCACGCGAAATAACTTCGTGCATTCGTTCAGCATAGAATTTTAAGTATTCGTTACGGATTTGTTGAGCATTCATCTCTGTTATTGTATCAGATCATGAATCAAGGCGAAACAGTATTAGCAGCCACCGCTAATATCACCAAGAGTAAAGCTCTTGCCGACGTCATTAGAAAACTTATAGTCGCCAGCGCGCGCATAATCCCACCACGTCACTTCCGCTCCTCCAGTAGGACTTACACAATAGGCGACTGATTTGGTCCAATCTATCGTATGCCTGTCCGTATACCCGGCGCTATACGAATATAGCGTCACTCCAGCGGGTAGTTTCACTTCTTGTGGAGTCGTTGATGCACTAAACTCCGCAATAGTTGGATAACGGCTATTATACGCGTAAAAAATCTGCGCTTTCTTAGAGACATCCTTTGCCAAGGATTGAGATTGAGTTGCCTTTGCACGATTTTGTATCCCGTTAAATGAAACAATTGTTATCGCCGCCAGAATACCGATTACAACAATTACAATAAGTAGTTCGACTATGGTAAAACCGGATGTTTTGCGGTTATGATTATTTAAAATAACGCTCATGCTTTTAATTATATAGTATATACATAAATATTGTGAAAACTACACAATAATGCCACCGCCAAGGCAGACATCGCCATCATACATAACCACCGATTGCCCTGGCGCGACAGCACGTTGCTGATCGTGGACAGCAAGGCGGACTGTGCCGTCAGATTCAGTCGTCAATGTCGCATCAACTAGCGGTGCTCGGTGGCGGATACGAATCTGATAGACGCCAGATTTCGGCGTATCGTTAATCCAATGAACGGATTGCAAATCGAC
>SEAL01000080.1 GCA_004145215.1 Chloroflexota bacterium
GTGGCGGTGTGGTTGTTCCTGTCAGTGAAATGACGCAAGCGCAGTATGAAACTGTAACTAGTTTCATCAAAGATAAGAGCTTTAAAAACTCATCATCGGCAAACTACGGCGTCGTTTTGTTGGTAGATGTAAAAGCTCCGATGATTTCTGCTAAAAATACGGACGGCACGCTTACTAGCGGTGGATATACAAGCAAATCTGACATCACGCCAACATGGACGACGCCTGTCGGATCAGTTGCAAAATATGAGTATGCTTATTGGAATAATATTCCAGGAAACGCATATAATTCAGAATCAAACGCATGGAAAACCGACGTTGCGGCAACAGAACGATCAGGCTCATTCACCGAAGGCGAAGGTGCGCATTACATGAAAGTTCGTGCCTATGATGCAGCAGGTAATGCATCCGATTGGTCGAACACATTTGTCATCAATTACGACAAAACAAATCCAACAAGTACAAATAATCTCAAGCAGCTTGTTGCAGGTCAAATCGAGATTGTTCAGACGGTAAACGATAATCAGAAGGCTACTTCAGGTAAGCTTCGTATCTGGAAATTAGATCAGTCCGGTGTTCAGGATAACAGCAAATATTATGCGTCTGCAGACCTGCTAGCTAATCCTAGTGGAGCTGTGAATTACGTATTAGATACTACTACAAAGCTGCATGGCGATGGTAAATATATTGCAAAATTTACAGCCACGGATGCCGCGGGTAATGCAAGTGTGACTCAGGCTAATTTTACAGTCGATAACACAAAGCCTACAATAACCATTAAGACGGACGCTTCGACAGGCAGCGGTAATGTATTTAGTAATGTCAGCTTTAAGCTCTTTGATCAATACAAAATCAATAGCATTACAGTGAACAATAGCCCAGAAAAAGTATTGACTGCAAACCAATATGGCGATGCGAACAATATAGCGGTGGGTAAAAATGGTGGCGTATTAGGACTGAATACAATCACCCTCAAAGACCTGGCGGGTAACTCGACAATGTACGAGTTCTATCTGGACAATGTTGCACCCCTGGTCAGCTTTGCGTATTCAAATAACAATGGAAATGCCGTTACGAAAGATGATGTCACTGTAACAATGACATCAAATGAGCCTATTACGACTCCAACTGGATGGACAAAAGTAAATTCGAATGTATTTACTAAAGTGCACACTGCGAACGGTAAATTCACAGTTTCTGTAAGTGACATTGCGCTTAACGGTGCTACCTTTAGCTACGAAGTAAAGCGCATCGATCGAATCTCGCCGGTTATCAACGGTGTCGTAGAAGGCGGGTATTACAATAGCGCACTAACATATTCGGTCATAGAGCAAAGTATCGACCGAATCGTTGTCAAGTTTAACGGTGAGGAAAAGACTTATAGTCAGAATGCAGCGCCGTATACTCTATCTGAAGACGGTATGTACACAATTACTGTCTTTGATAAAGCCGGTAATCAAACGTCTGTTTCGTTCGTAATTGAAAAATCAAAGCCGGTCATGCTAGCTAAGCCAATAGTGACGATTGACGATACGGCTGATGATCGCACGCTCACTGGAACAGTCTCGAATTTCCCGGACGTGAAGTTTATAAAACTAGAGATCAATGGCAGTGATCGCCCTGATCTGATAGGATCTATCGTTATCGATGAGGACTCAATGGAAAATGGGGTGGCAAAATGGTCACTTGCATTACCGCAAGCTCTTAATGCTGAATCATATGACGTCAAATTACGCGCACAAAACACTCGGATCAACAGTGATAATTCTGACGAGTTCGTTAAAACTGTCACTTTCAGTGGGGCGCAACCTGTTGGCGGTAGCGGTGATGATGAAGAAACATTGTCTAATGGCGGTGCATCTAATTCAAATCAAGGTTCCAGTCCGCTCCTTCGCGTTGCGACACCGATCACTGGTGTTTTGAATCCAATTACTGCTGCAGTATTCGGTAACGCAGCTGGTGCGATTA
>SEAL01000081.1 GCA_004145215.1 Chloroflexota bacterium
TCGTCGGCTGGACGGAATTCTGCACCGCGATAAAAGAACTCGCGGTTTTGACTAATGACTTCACTGCCAAAGCTATGGAATGTATGGATTGCCACTTTGTAGGCATCTTTGCCGATAATACTGACTAATCGCTGACGCATGGCCGCTGCGCCACTTTCTGTAAATGTCAGGCACAAAATATTTTCCGGCAAGGTATCGGTACGTTTCAGAATATTAGCGGCACGCATGGACAGCAATTCAGTTTTACCTGTTCCTGGACCGGCAACGACCATGACTGGTCCATCGATAGTATCGACGGCTATTTTTTGCGATTCATTCAGATTCTTATAACGAGTAGTAAAGTCCATTACTATCTAGTATACCTTTTTGTAAATGAAATACCCGCCAGTCGCGGCGGGTATTTCCGTAAAATTGTTTATCTAGATTGATGCACTAAATAGTTGCTGGTAGGCACGGTGACCTAGGATGTTTGGATGGAAGTTTGCTGGCATAAAATCTGCCCGTATGCCATTGATGGCACGCGCTGCAGATAATGAACACGCATCACGTGTTAAACCGACCAGATCACGTTGCATGAAAGGCGATGTCGATGCGAACGGGTCAATATATTTGACAGTACTTCCTGCCTGCGTCGCGGCTGTCTGTAATATACCATTCAGTTGCTGTTCGATTGTGTTTGCTAATGTTTGTTCGCTCTTTGCGAGCCACGGTTGGCAGCCAACTGCATTCGAATTTGTCGTAGGAACAATTTGCGGATATCCTGCGATGCGAATCTGTGCGTTCGGTGCATTTGCTTTGATTGCATTCAGGACATTGGTAATTTTTTGCGGTAGCGTATTTAACTGCGCATAGGTATTTACGATTTCTGGTGACGAAGTGGTACAGCTAGTCGTGACGACACAAGCTACCAGTGGTACAAATCCTACATCGTTACCGCCGATCGTCAAGGTTACCAGTTGCGTATCCGGTGTGACAGCGCTGATTTGTGGAGCTTCGTTGAACTGACCAACTGACAGGATGTTATCAGTCGTGGCGCCGCTACAGGCTACTTGGGTGAGCGCGTAGCCTTTTTCCGTCGCCAACAATGGTGCATACGATTTCGATGAACGTAGGCACTGATTCGTCGCGTTATTTGTCGCAGGATCGTATACGGATGTATTGCCGACCGCTTGTCCTGGTACGATATCGGCGCCGTTGCCAGAACTGAACGAATCGCCAAGTGAAACAAATTTCGGTACGGTTTGTGCATTTGTTACCGGTACGAACACGAATGCCGCGACAAATAACGCCACTGCAAATCCTGTATATTTTTGAAGTCTTTTCATGGGCCCTCCTATTGTTATACTATCTCCACACGTCAGCTAGTTTTAATGCGTTTGTGCTTATATTCAACTATGAATCGTCGCTAGCTGAAAAACAACTGTTGACATTATGACTGAAATTAAAAAAACTTGTATCGCCCAACTTTGATCGTCCTGTCCTGTAGGATCTGGACGATTTGTTGGCTGCCCTGATAGGTGCAGCCGTTCAGCTGGTAGTGGTTGGGTGCTACCTTCGTGACAGTGCAGCCTGAAAAGATGTCGATCCGATGTGAACGCACGATAGGCTCGTTTACCGTTTCGACTTTACGAGCACCGCGAGTACCTTTCACGTCGCCGGTGACAACTTCCTCGTGACAGGACAGCAAGTAGGATCTTTCGGTAGTGCCGGAAGTCCCCCTTGGAGAAAACAATTGCCTCATTTCTTTAACGAACAGATCGTAGTCGAGCTTGTCTACTTTCGTTGCCGATGACAATGGGACGCCCTTGCGCATACCCATATGGTCGATGACGAGCGTGGATGGCTTGGCGGAACGTGACACGTGTAAATATCTCTCTGTTTATACGAACATGGACAACAGATAATTTACTGCATTATAATGAGTTTGTCAAATGTATGGCCACGAGGTATGAAACGAGCCGCACAGTGATCGCGATTGCGACCGCTGTGCGGCTTCGTTTGTTTCAGGGAACGAACTGTGGCTGTGTAGCCGCGAGCAAGTGCTCTCTTCGTAACAGCGACAAGATCACCACTGTTGCCCGCTGCTCGGTGGTGAATTCTGGCCCACTCGCCGAAGGATCTGGAAACCTTGTGTTTAGGTAGTCGATCAGCACGCGGATCGCTCGTTGCCTATCAATACGCGGTTGCCACTTGACCCACTTCGACAGCTGACTGTCTATGGCTTCGAGCGTGCAAATGACTAACTCTTTGTCGACGCTAGGCGTGTCGCCGTACTCGATCGAGTTGCCATAGCTATCCGTGCCCGGTTTGGACCGTTCGCGACATATCACTTCAGACAAAACGCCGTGTACTGTGGTGAACATTGCTCTCCTATTGTCGTGCCGTCTTGAAACAAACGTGGCTTTTGCCTAATATAATTATAACATATATTATGGTTTTAAACAATTTTACGCAGCGGACGAATGGTCGCTATCTGCTAGTCGTAATGCGCGAGCAAGTGTCCTCGCTCGATACGCGGCTTGGCCCTCGGCGTCGATAAAATTCACGTGAGTACCATTACTCCACTGTCGTTCTATGTTTGGGAACTGTCTAAACGCGTAATCTAGAGTAGCATTGGTAGAATTGAAGGGTTTTTCCTCAGCATTTGCGCTAACGACTTGCCTTCGGTCGGGATCAAATTTGCATAGAGCAATGTATCCTTGATGACGGAATTCGTATGGTGATAGACGGGCACCATAACGTCCAAATTACCAGTCGTTCGACCCAGCGCATGCGTTAGTCGTGATTTGTTGACGGATATGACATAGCCTCGTGACGCACCCTCTTCGTCATAGATTACGTCATCAATAGCAACACCATCTGGTGAATGCAGATGCTGTAAATAGTCCGCAATTGCCAGGTGATTCTGGGCGGTGACATCGACACGAGGACAAGGTCCACTGTCGGTCTCTTGACTGATGGTGTTGACGACAAACCCGGCATTGACTGCATCATTTGTCATGGCCTTGTTGATGCCGCCGTCGAAGCGCGTACAGAACGCGGGTGTTTTATTAATGACGCGATTAGTATCAACGCGATCGTCATCAAACCCAAATACCGGGATGGCTCGTTGAACGGTGTAGCGACTGCCGCCAACGGTAAAATCGTAATAGACTGCTCTGCCGGCCAAATTGCCGAGCTTGCCACCTACGCGAATCGGCCTACTGCCTAACTCTTCAAAATCCGTAACCAGGAGTGACTGATCTTTGACTGGTGGTTCATCGATTTCAGACAATAAAAGCCCACTTTCGTGGACGGAAGGATAATTATTTGGTTGACTCATGGTCGTATCTCCTGTGGTTGTGCACGAAGTATACTGCTAGTGCTGTGACTGTAAGTGAAAGGGGAAATTTTGGCGGCCGTATGAATAATTCATCCATAGTTAAATGTGGTATACGCTAATATATCAGGAAGCGAAATATAAAGTGAACCAATGTATTTAATTATTTAAATACATTGGTTCACTGGCGAAGCTCTCGGTATGAGAGCTTCGCCGCGTGACGCCGCGTGCTACCGTCTGCAGATTCGCACTTCTTGCACCTGAGGATTGCTGAACCCATCCTCATTGAAGGAACGGGAATCGATCGCCATTTGATTCGATGTATTGAAATCGTCGGTGTCGATGACGGTGACGTAATCGTTACCCGGTAGGCCCGTGTCGGCATTGTACGTCGTCAGAATAGCGCTGACGCTCGAAAATCCTCGAGTGTCGGGGTTCTCTCCCTCGAACGACAAAACGACATTGTATGCAGGGCCGTTCGGTCGAAGTACGAAATGCGTATTGCCAAGCCAGCCTCCGGCGCCTGATGTCGATTGCGAAGCGCCTCCGTTCGAGCAGACGAACGCGCGAGGCCCACCGTCGTTGTCGGCCTGGATGACGTCACCCAGTGCCGTACCTGTCGGTCTGAGCAGTACGCTTTGTGTTGGCCACTTTGCTGTCGCAGTCGGGGTTGGCGGAATGTACGCTGGTGAAGTGTAGGCGGGCGTGAGCTGCCTCCGTGCTGTTGTCGGCTGTGGCCTCGTCGTTGTTTGAGTGGTGGCCGGAGCCTTACTAGTCGACGACACGATCGTCACGCCATTGCTGGGCGTGAACTCCCCGCTACAGCCCGTTGTGGCTATTGCCAGAGCGATCGTTGCAAAGAAGCAAAAGCATCGGCGTACTTTCTTCCACTTACTGTTCATGCGCTTCCCTTTGATTGTCGAATGTGCAGTACGTGTCGCAGCGTGCGTCACGATGATAATTACAGCATAAATTTTACAAAAAGTCCATAGAAAGTGAAACACCCATCTACTCTGCTGCGAGTAGATGGGTGTTTCTACGAGCGGAGTTGATTCAATACGAGGTCCTTGTAGTCGTGGCTTACGAGGTGGTTCGGCTCGTCGCGTGCGACAACAAAGTGGATGCTGATGTCGGCAACGATCGAACGCGGCTGGTGGACGGCGTAAATAACTTGCACATCACTGGCCAGAACCGGTTCGTCGAATCCGAATACTTCGTAGTTCTCGGCGAAAAAGTCCGGCAACTCCTCGAAGAAGTCCGTAAACTGATCTGTTGAGCTGTACAAAATGTCGAAGTCTTCTGATACGGTAACTATCACTGAGTTCGGTGCATGTGCGTCCATTTGGTTCCTTTGTCTGGATGGAGTAACAAATATATTATAGCATAAATACAATACGATGTCTATTTTCAAGAGTAAAGTGTGCTATAATGACACTAATTATGAATGACGAAATGTATGACGATATGGCGATTGAACGCATAGCCAAAGAAAAGTTTGGTTTGGACGTCGATATCGACCAAGTAATCGTCCGTGCTATCCCTGTTAGTCACACAGGCGAGGCGACGGTTTTTCTGACAAAGAAAAAACAACTGTTTGTTTATATTCACGCCCAATCAAAATTAGTGTTCAGTGATGTCAAAAAAATCGTATCACGCATGGGATTAAAGGCGGAGCTGTACTTGCCGCCAAAAGGTGAAATTGATTATTTTGACGAAATTGGCCGCCAAAAATTCAAACAAGTCTTCCCTGCTCGCACTAACCCGACTGCCGAGGATATAATCTTTTACCGCACACTCGCGCCATATAACCCTGCATTAGTGCAGATTCACGAAGTCAAAGATGGTGAAATCAAACAATTTGATACTGATAGTAGTAGCGGATGGCGAACAGTTTCACGCTTTGCGTATCGACGCATTAAAACCAGCTAAGTTTACCAAAAATAGATCTCATTCCCGGCGCCAAAATTGCCTTTGCCGTTTTTGCACGGTCCATCGCTGTGATGTTACGTTCCATTTCGCGGACGGCATGTTCATTGATTTCTACCATCGTCACATTATCGCCGCCAATTGTTAGGCCGATACTGCCGACGCCACTGTATAGATCGACGGTTGGCTTTTTACTGTCTACCCATTCCTTCATATCTAGTAAAGCTTGTTCGTAGACGGGGATATTAATCTGGAAAAATCCTTCGACAGCATAGGTAAACGGTACGTCCAGAATCGTATCGGTCAGAGTCGTTTCGCCCCAGGCTTGCAGCCGCTTTGTGATCACGCTTGCTGGACTCTTTGGGTTGCTGAAAATCAGTTCGAACCCGGCGACCGGCAGGGACGTTAGTTCGTCTTCGGTGAATCCGTCAAACATTTCATCTTTGACATATAACTGCGCGGCAACATTACCCTTTTGATCGCAGCGAATAATAACTGTTTTTAGTTGAAACGCCTGGATGCCTTCGCGTGTTCGCAGTAATTGGCGAATTGCAGTGGCTGCAGTGTTAATGGCTGGCAATGCTAGGCTGGTTCCTTGGACGGGAATTTTGCCGTGGGTGCCACGTCGGAAAAATGCCAAGTCTAATTGATCTAGTTCTTTATCCCACCAAAAGCTGAATTCGATTTTGTTACGATATTCGTATTCGCGGCCATCGCTATAGACTTCGATGGATGCAGGTAACACGATGTCATGTAATTCAAACGCTTCTTCGATTAGGGCTGATTTGTAATGCTGTTCAGCGTCAAACTTCATGATTTGCCATGGGCTGGTCGATAAATAGCTCTCTTCATCACGAGGAATAACACGCTCGTCGCTCGGGGTGATGACTTCGGTTACGATGCCTTCGACAAAACTAGACTTCTTTTTGGTTAATTGGACATTGACTGATTCGCCGGGTAGTCCGCCCCAGGTGAATAGCTTTTTGCCATAGTCGAGGCTGCCGAGGGTTTGACCGCCGCCGACGATTTTGTCGAGCTTTGCCTCGACGATAGGAAGAACTTTTTTACTCATTCGTTAATTATATCATTAAACAGGGGTGACCGCCTATTTTTAGCTACGTCTATTCGCCGATTGCTAATTTCAATACAATCACGCCAATACCGACTGACATTTCCAGCAAGCTGACAGCTAGTAGTCGCCATTTGTTTGTATATATTTTTAACCCAGCTGAAAACGAAAACAAGAACAGCGACAGCAATAGAACGACCATTGATATCAATAGTGCGGTCGCCAGTGAATACAGGCCTGTTGAACTGATTAATACTAATGCGATCGGCGTAATAGCCGGCGCCAATAGCCCCGCACTAGTAAACATGACTCGCCGGTACTCTCCGCTCCCGACACTTTTACCGTGGACTGCCCGATACGACATGCGTGCAGAAATCAATGTCGCTACCCATAGTGCGATCACTGCACCGGCGATTGCTAGTACCGTTCCGCGTATGCTGTGGTGGCTCGCCGTCTGCCAATGTGCGGCAATCACCGCCAGTAGTGTGATTGTTGCGTAGATTCGCTCTTTCATGTTTTCAGCGATATGCTCGCGTACTTCTGGGCTCAAATTGTTTATTGTTCGTTTTTTATGTGTGCTCATTTAATTTTATGATACCTCAGTTTTGCTGTGATTTTAATGAATACGGTAATTTTATTATGCATTACTATATTATTGACTTTTATAAAATTTTGTGATATAGTGATGATTGAAGTTTTAATCAACCAGTAAAGGTGGAGATTATGAATACAACAAAAGAATTTATTACCGAAAGTGTTCCAGAGAGTCAAGAAGTTGTCGACGCTCGGT
>SEAL01000082.1 GCA_004145215.1 Chloroflexota bacterium
CTGTTTATCGTTGCTCAGGACGTACACATGCCGCTCTACCACATACTTTTCCACTTCTGGACGATCTTTTTTGGCACATCAACTGAGGCAATTCGGTTCATGTCATTCTTGTTCTTTGTCGCATGTCTACCATTTATCTATCTGTTAGCTCGAACAGTTGTATCTCGTCCATGGGCGTTATTTGCAGCAACTCTGTTTACACTTTCACCGTTTGCAAACTGGTATGCAAATGAGGCGCGCATGTATACATTGCTTGCACTGACGAGCATTATTAGCCAGTACTTCTTTGTTCGCATTATGAAGGGCCAAAAGAATAGCTGGCCGTGGTATACACTTGCAGCAATCGTGGGTGCATACTCGCACTACTTCTTTATGTTTGGCCTTCTCGCTCAAGCAATCTTCTACTTCTTTAATGTCAAACGATTCCCGAAGCGTACTTTCGTAAAGTTCATTGGCGTCGCAGTTGCAGTTATCATTGCAATCTCACCATGGATTATTTACTTCCTTATGCAAGGTGCCGCTAGCACAACACGCCCTCGAATAGCGGAGCCGACTCCGATAGATTTCTTCAATGTCTACTCACAGTTTATTTTCGGCTTCCAAAGCATTGGTATTAACACGATGCTCGTCTCAGCATGGCCACTGATGGTCGTTCTAGCCCTTGTTACCGTCCGTCGCTTCACCAATCCGACGTTTCCTGTTAGCTATATTCTTGTAGCTGCAATCGTACCGGTACTAATAGCCTTTACTCTTAGTTTTATTATTAGTCCGTTCTTCCTTTCGCGTTATATGATTGCCGCCGTCGCACCAATTTGTATCCTGATCGTATGGCTACTGGCTCGCTACTCTAAAAAAGTTGCGATTACGGTATCGGTGTTATTAGTACTTCTATCATCGACACTATTCATTCAGCAAATGCGTAGCCAGCAGACGCCTGTACGTGAAAACTTCCAGCAAGTGAGCGACTACATTACGAAGGAAGCAACCCCTCGTGATGCGATTGCAATGTCGTCGCCGTTTACAGTCTATCCATTCGAGTATTACTATAAAGGCACATTGCAAATTAGGACTCTTCCGCCATGGGATCGTCAGAACCCAGGACCAGTATCCGCGTTTAGCCTTGATACATTACCCAAGCAGGTTGATGATTTGAAGAAAGGTCATGAGTATATTTACCTAATCCTTAGCTATGATCAGGGCTACGAGGAAGCAATTCGCACGTATTTCCGCGACAACTACGAACTAGTCGAGCAGAAGACATTTTCTCCAAAGTTAACTCTTCTAAAGTTCCGCGTCGGATATAACGATCCAGTCTCGTTCTCAAAATAGCAACGAAGTTTCTACTGCGTATGCGGCAGACAGTATTCTCAGTTGCGGATTGACTATTCTCTATTTACTATAGTATATACTATCTTTGACTTTAATATATAAATATGATATTATGTATATACATTGGACACCAATGTATCGTCAGAGTAGTTTCACAACGAGCAAAGGTTCTTTATCATGAGTACAGCAACTCTCGTAGCGTCCACACCCCTGAACGTCCGGGTCGTCATCGGCCGGGGTATCAGTCGTGGGGACTTCATCTTCCACACCAACAGGAGCATTTCGGAGGCAGCCTCGCACCACAGTACGATCCGGCCGGACAACCTCGAACAGAGGCTTCCGCGCTTTTCCGAAGGTGTCCAGCGATTCGTCGAGGAGCTTCTCGGCCTGGATCATGTCACCGGTGTCGACATCGGGGCGCAGAGCTTCAAGCTCTACTGCGCCTCGGAGACGACACTCGACGACGTCTACGACAACGTCGAAGGTCAGCTACGCAAGTTCCTCAACTGGGATGGAGACGTCCACAAGAGGGTCACCA
>SEAL01000021.1 GCA_004145215.1 Chloroflexota bacterium
ACGCCTAAACGTTGACCGGCATTGTTATGGATGTTTTTAGCTGAACCACCAGCTTTGACATGTGACATATGGCGAACTCCTTATAGTTGCTAATTCAATCTGTACCATTGTAATTGAAACGGAAGGATTCGTCAAGAGGACGAGAGTAACGTATCGTATTATTTATTTTTCGTTATAAATCTCAATCTTTCTTTTGTTACGACAAAAGAAACAATATCATAGCAACGGCTTCGCCCCGCGGAGCAACTGACTCGCGCCATCCAATCGGAATCTGCGGAACTCACGCCGACATCGAATGCCGGGTTCAAACAGTCCTCGATTCACGACTGGCTATTGCGTGTCAGTCCCCGGGGTCTGCAGAATGTTGCAGTGCTTACGCTATCACTAGGGACGCCACTCTGAAACACACCGAACTGTTAGGCTGTCTGATGACGGAATAATTCGCGAGGACCTGTCCAAAATCAATAACTAAAGAACTATTTTGGACCGCCCAAAGGGCGTTCCGCAGCGATCGTCATCAGATAGTCTAGCGGTACGGCTGTGGTGATGGTGGTAAGATGTTTTGTTTCTTTTGCTATCCAAAAGAAAAAGTTTGGTTGCTTTTGAAAAAGAATATTGAATTATTAACTTCTTGGGTTCCGAATCGAACTCGCAGTAAAATATGATTTAAATCTTCGTTAACACGAGTAATTCACGCGCGACGATTTGGTCTTCGCGGTAATAAAGCAGCTCGCTGTCACGAACGTTTTTGAACTGGTGACGTTCGAATCCTAATCGATCAAGATTGCCGATTAATGGTAGGTGAGTAAAATCACCGTTGCCATCGATAGGTTGTCTTTAGCTGATTAACGGTCATCAACCAGTCTAGGTTTATGCGCGAATAATCAATCATTTTATCGGCTAGGTCAGTACCGTAGGTGTTGTATCCGAGTAGCATTGCTTCCTGTGGAATGACACCGGTCCCGCAGAATGGATCAAGGACGGTCAGTCTGTTGTCAAGCTCGGTGGTTGATTCGTTCAGTTGACTTGTGTCGCGACGAGATACTTCTTTCGAGTCGCTGTCAGCGCCGACAGCAGTTGCTGTGGCAGGCGACGATAATGAAGCATCCGTCGCGGCGGCTGCGTATCGTTCGTTTCGCAGTTGTTCGACGCCAGTCAGATTAATAACGATCTGCGCCAGTTTTGGCGGTAGCATGCCAACGAACGCATCACGCTTTGGTCGTTCTTGATCGCGGCGGGCGAGGGAAGTGATATTCTGTGCACCGATACTCTCGGCGATAACGATTTTTCCATTGCGTGCGCGTACAACGATCAGTTCAACTTTATTGTTCGATAATCCCAGTTTGTTGTGATGGCTGGTCGCGGTATTCAATGCGGTTTCGGCATTTGGGATCAAACGCAGGCTGGTGCCTTTTTCTTTTAACTTTCCCTTTAGGATAATGCCAGTTTTTTGAATTTCACGGGGTGATGCATCGAATCCGTATGCGCTAATACCGAGCGTGATCTTGCCATCAAAGTCAGCCCACGCCTGGGTGTAAGCCTGAACTAGTTTCATACTCGCACGACGCCAGTCGCCGCCTGGTAACTGTGCAACGATACTGCCGGCTTTTTGAGTGCCGCCTAGTCGTTCGATATTAAACGAGTTTGCATCGACGATCGCCGATTGGTCAGAAAACCAGCTGACGTTGCCAAAAGTTTGTTCTAATTCGGCCATGCCGATGGCGGGTTGTCGTCCCAAGATTGCAATATACATGCTGCCATTATAACAGGGATGGATCGATTGACCTATGTCTGTGAAATGTCGGTCGACTAGTTTATAATAGATACATGAGTTTCCGAGCGTGGCTGAGTATCGTTACATTTATTTTACTTGGGGTAATCCTGTTTTTTGCTCGTCACGAATTAGAACGCGCCTGGGAGCTGTTGTTCCAGGTGAACTTATGGTTGCTATTCCTGTTAATTCCTGCGCAGATTTTGCTGTACTATGCTGGTGGTGAAATGATCTTTTCGTATCTGCGTGATAAAGGACGGATGAAAGCCGTGTCGCGTGCAGAATTAGGGCAAGTAGCGCTTGAAGGTAACTTTGTTAATCATGTGCTACCGAGTGGTGGCGTTAGTGGTGTATCGTACCTAACATGGCGACTTGGCCATCTGGGTATATCGCATGGACGCGCAACGATGGCGCAGGTGGTTCGCTATGCGATGGGCTTTGTGTCATTTAGTGTGTTGCTAGTCTTCGCGCTATTTATGGTGACGATTGACGGAAATATTAACCGCTTAATCATACTGGTAAGCGCACTATTGATTGGTGGGATGAGCTCGACAATTATAGGTGCAATCTTTTTGTTCAGTAGTAAACGACGCACTGAAGTGTTCGGCGTATGGATAACTAAAAAATTAAACGGAATTACGCGTGTTGTAACATTTGGTAAAAAGCGACGCATCGTCAAACCTAAAAAAGTAACTGGGTTCATGGATGACATGCATCATGACTTTTTAGAACTGCGCCATGACAAAAAATTGCTGATAAAGCCATTTTTATGGGGTATCCTGTATACAATCCTTGACGCTGGATTGTTTTTGATTAGTTTTTTGGCGCTGGGAGAGGTCGTCAATCCTGCACTGATTCTGATTGCCTATGGCGCCGCTAGCCTGGCTGGGTTCTTTGTGTTGACACCTGGCGGGGCAGGTGCTTACGAGGCAATCATGGTGGCATTCCTGGCGATTGCCGGACTGACGCAGAGTGTTGCAATTGCTGGTATTCTGTTGACGCGCGTCATTTTGCTGTTAGGGACAATTATTTTTGGATACATTTTTTATCAAAGGGCGTTAATTAAATATGGCAAACACAAGCCCTAAATTATCTGTCAGCGACTTTATCGCGCTGACAAATCAAACGTTAGAATACGCCTATCCTCATATAGAAATAGAAGGCGAGGTTTCGGGATTCAAAGTCAATCAAGGAAAGTTTGTCTTTTTTGACTTAAAAGACAGCGGTGCGAGTGTCGGTTGTTTCATGATGCTATTTAGCCTGCGAGTCCCCATCGAAGACGGCATGAAAGTGATTGTCACGGCGTCACCGAAATTGACGGCATGGGGAAAGTTCAGCCTGACGGTTAAAGTGATCCGCCCGAGTGGTGAAGGAAGCCTGAAAAAGAGCTATGAAATATTAAAAGCAAAGCTAGCCGAAGAAGGACTATTTGCTGTCGATCGAAAGCGCTCGCTGCCAGTGATACCAAAGCACATAGCCGTTATCAGTAGCACGCAGGCTGCAGGTTATGCAGACTTTGTCAAAATATTGAACGATCGATGGGGCGGTGTCAAAGTCGATGTGGCACAAGTGCAGGTACAGGGTGCAAGCGCTCCCGATCAAATGATACGTGCACTGCAGTATTTTAATTCCCAAGAGCAACTACCCGAAGTCATTGTTATCATTCGCGGCGGAGGTAGTGCTGATGATTTGAGTGCATTTAATGACGAGCCGTTAGTTCGAGCGATCGCCGCAAGTCGCGTCCCGACACTGGTCGGCGTGGGGCATGAGATTGATGAAAGCCTTGCTGACATGGCGGCAGATGTCCGCGCGGCGACACCGAGTAACGCTGCACAAATAATTGTTCCAGATAAAAATGAACTGATTCGAAGTGTCCGTTATCAGGTAGCGTCGTTACTACCGAGAATCGACCGCATAGTGTCAGACTATCAGATAGAGGTCCGCGAGCGCTTGCTGGCAATCATTGATGAATTGACCGACAAGGTTACTCACCAACAGCAGCTATTAGCCGCAAAGATGGATGTGCTGCAACAGATGAATCCGACGCGAGTCCTGCAGCGAGGCTACGCGATACTGCGCGGTACGGTTGCCGTCGGGCAAACACTGCAAATAACGACAAAAAGCGCTATAATAAAGGCAGAAATCAAAGAGGTTGAATATGACGAAAAGTGACCAGACAATTCAGCAAAAAACCGATCAATTAGACGGCATAGTCGCCTGGTTTAATAGTGAAGACTTTACGCTGGAGCAGGCACTGGATAAATTCAAGCAGGCAGAAGTCATTGCCGAAGATGTTCAAAAAGATCTGCAAAGTCTGAAGAATGGCATCCACGTTATTCAACAGCGCTTTGACCAAGACGGCGCATAATGGCAGTATGGGTATGGATTATCGCAGCAATCGTATTGCTGTTCGGGTTCGTTGTATTTCGCGGGGCCCCTTATGTGCCAACCAGACGTAAAGACATTGTACGTGCGTTTGAAGAGCTATATCCGCTATCTGAATCTGATACATTGGTTGATATTGGATCAGGTGATGGTATTGTGCTGCGCGCGGCAGCAGCACGAGGAGCGCACGCGATTGGCTATGAATTGAATCCTATCTTGGTAGTCGTGTCGCGACTTCTATCTCGCACTGATGACAAGGTTTCGGTGCGGCTCGCAGATTTTTGGAACGTATCGCTGCCAGAACAAACCACTATCGTCTATACTTTTGGTGAATCTCGCGATATAAACAAAATGTACAAAAAAATCGAAGCAGAAGCTAGTCGATTGCAAAAGCCATTATTTTTTATGAGTTTTGGGTTTCCGGTCAAAGGCAGGGAAGTTGTCTCGCCAGATCGCAGTTTTTTCCTATACGAAATTATTCCCAGCAGCGACTAGGCTCGGATTCGGCCAGAGTGCTTTACACAAAAACAAAGCACAAGTATAATAACGCCATGAAGTTAACAAAACACACACATGAACGAGGTGAAATCTCGGGCTTGCAGATTACTGTTGTTGGACTTGCGGTTTTGGTCTTGGGACTAGGTTCGTTCGGCATCTGGTCATTTGTCAGTTATACAGACGCCAAAGACAACGTAGATAGTAGGGTGGCTGTCGCTGTTGCCGAAGCGAAAAAAGAAGAAGCGGAAGTTCAGGAAGAAAAATTTGCTGAACGCGAAAAGCAGCCGCTGACAACATTCAAGGGTCCAGCTGATTACTGCGGATTGTCATTCAAGTTTCCAAAAACATGGAGCGTGTACGTCGAACGTGACGCTGCGAATGGTGGCGATTATGTCGCTTACCTGAACCCATCAATCATTCGACCGATATCTGCCGAAGAGCAATATGCACTCCGCGTAAAGATAGAAACCAAAAGTTTCGATCAGGTAACTAATTCATACGAAGCGCTGACAAATAAGGGTGATCTAAAACCGAGCAATACTGCATCTGAAGGAAATCAAGGACAACGATTAACGGGTAACTTTAGTAAAAACATCCGTGGTGACGCTGTGATTTACCGCTGTCGTGATAAAACGATTACGATTCGCACTGATACAGACGTATTCAAATCGGACTACGAAGAATTGATCCGTACGATCGATTACAACGCATAGTTCGAGTCAACCATCCATGCTACACTAAAAGTAGTTATGAGAGAGGGAATGCGAGCGAACACTATTGTAGCTGGGATACTGCCTGATGGCGGCCCAGCTACCTTTGTTGTTGCGGCACATGAATTGAAATCACCCTTGTCGTTGATTCGGCAATTATCGTTAGCGTTGGAATCTGGTAATATACACCTCGATGAAGTCGCACGGATTGCCCAGCAGATTACGCTGACGAGCGAGAGGGCGCTGCGTTTGACGAGTGACCTGACGCGCGAAGCCAGGCGTGACGAAGTACTATTCGATCTAGAGCCGCTGAATCCGGTTAGCCTATGCGAAGAAGTTGCACACGAATTGACGCCATTATTCAAAGCACATGGTAAAGATATTATCGTACGCAAACGATCGCAGGCTCCACTGGTGGTTGCAAATCGCGACCTGTTGCGACGCATTCTGCTGAATTTTGGCGATAATGCGTTGCATTATACGGCAGCGGAACAGCCAATCGAATTTCAAGCTCGCGCAACTGGTGATCTCGTCCGTGTCGGCGTGCGTGACTATGGTCCTGCCGTACCTTCCGACGCTTGGCGAACATTGCAGCAGCGCTTGTCTAATCAGTCGACGCAGCCGCTGACCGCTCGGCCACAAAGTAGCGGACTAGGCTTGTATATAGCCCGGCAATTCGCGCAGATTATGCAAGGTGATATTGGCGCGATTCGTCACCGTGATGGTGCGACCTTCTATGTTGATATGATGGCGTCTCGTCAAATGAGTCTGTTATGACAACACATCACATTGATGTGTTGATTGTCGAAGATGAGCCGTGGCTATCGCAGCAATTTACGCGTTCGCTGGAAAGCGCCAAGTATACTGTGCGCACTACGACGAATGGACTGGTTGCGATGGATTTGATCGACGAACAACACCCGCGAGTATTAGTCGTCGACATGTTGCTGACTGGCGGTACGGTGCTGCCGTTATTACACGAACTGCAATCCTATACTGACACTAGTTCGATACCCGTGGTACTTTGTACGAATTTGGCTACTGATCTGTCCGTAAAGGATTTGCAGTATTACGGCGTTCGTCGAATTATCGATAAGACAACGATGCTACCAGATGATATCATCGCCGCAGTCAGGTATGTATTATAATGCCGCTGCGTACCGAACGTACTCGTGCCGTTGTCCTGCGACGGACAAATTACGGAGAAGCAGATCGCATACTGCAATTGATGACGCCGCTAGGTCGCCGTAGTGTCATGGCAAAGTCAGTTCGCAAAGAAAAATCTCGCCTAGCGGGCGGGATAGAACTATTTGCGATTAGCGATGTGGTAATCGGCAAGGGCAAGGGTGAACTAGGTATACTGACATCATCCAGACTAGTGCAGTTTTATCGCCATATTCTAGAAGATTATGACCGGCTACAGTTTGCCTACGAGATGCTGCGTCAGGTCGCAAAAGCCAGCGAAGACCTGGACGAGCCCGAGTGGTATGATATCGCAACTGAAGTGTTAATGGGGTTGGATAACGCGTCGGTACCGATCCAACTGACCGAAGCGTGGTTTTATCTGCACTTTAGTGCGGTACTGGGGTATGAATTGAATGTTCAGCGCGATGTAAAAGGGGATTTACTGCAAGCGGATATGCGTTATCGGTATGATGTCGCGGATCAGGGTCTGGTACAGGCGCAGAACGGAGAATTAACCGGGTCTCATATCAAAGTACTACGATTGATCGGCGACAGGCAATTACAAGTGATCATCCAAGTTGGCGGCATTAACGAACTGCTGCCAGATTGCCTACATGTCGCTCGCGCGCATGCGGCCTTGAATTAGCTCAATATATGAAGCAGGCTCCGGATGGGACGAATCCCAGACGGAGCCTTTGTGCGCCACTAATCGCGGTTGAAGCGGGCAAGAATGCCTGTCTTGACATGCGACATCCACTTGAAGAAAGAGTGTAGCTCTGCCTCGAACTTGGACTGCGTTGTGGCCGTGAGGTGATTCGCCTCGGCAAGAGCATCGCTATAGTCAAACCTTTTGTCCGCCCTGCATGCATGGAGGAGCTTTTGCTCGTACCTACGAACCTGTGTCACGGATCCATAGTGGCGCTGAGTAACAACAGCCAGTACTAGAAATCGTATCACATCTTCTCCAGAGTAGGTCTGAACCTTTTCGTGCTCATAGCAGAGGAATTTCTCGATAGATCGGACCATCTCCATGGCGGCTCCATCGTGATGAAGCTGGAGATATTCGAACAACCTGCTGTTCGCGGAAGCCAAGTTGTTTACGAGCAGAGCGCTCATGAGGTATATTCCTTCGTGTCGTAGTGATCGTACTAATTTATTATAGCATAAATAATATAATTCAGCAATAGTTAAGCCTATTTCTATATCTGTTATAATGGATTTATTATGAGCAAACCTACCGAAAAAAATCAGCAGATGGAAAATATTGTTAGCCTGGCGAAACGCCGAGGATTTATCTATCCAGGATCTGATGTGTATGGTGGTCTGTCGGGTACATGGGATTACGGCCCACTGGGTGTGCAGTTAAAGCGAAATATTATGCAACTGTGGTGGAAGATGTTTGTCGACGACCGTGATGATATGTATGGAGTCGATGCTGCGATTCTGATGAACCAAAACGTATGGAAGGCGAGCGGCCATGTTGACACATTCACTGATCCTTTGGTTGAGGATTTGGAAACAAAGCAGCGTTTTCGTGCCGACCATCTGGTAAAGGACGCTGGTTTTGACGTCGAGGGGTTGAACAATGAGCAGCTGAATAATCTAATTATTGAAAAGCAGATCAAGAGCCCTAACGGCAACGAACTATCTGATGTTCGTACGTTCAACATGATGTTCACGACGACTGTGGGTCCAGTTGCCGATGACAAATCGATTAGCTATTTACGACCAGAAACAGCTCAGGGCATATTCACGAATTACAAAAATGTCGTCGATACATTCTATCCTGATCTACCATTCGGCTTGGCTCAGCAGGGTAAGGCATTTCGTAATGAAATCAGCCCACGTGACTTTATATTTCGATCACGTGAATTTGAACAAATGGAAATTGAGTATTTCGTTAATCCAGCTAACTGGCAGGAATCTTTTGAGGCACTACTAAAAGACATTCACGCCTATCTGCAGGCGCTTGGATTACCGGCGGACAAAATCCACGAACTAGAAGTCGCCGAAAACGACCGCGCGCACTACAGTAAGCGTACGATAGATATTGAATTTGATTTTCCAATTGGCCGCGAAGAACTACTGGGTCTGGCGTATCGAACTGATTTTGACCTAGCAAACATTCAGCGCGTCGCTGGCAAAAGTATGGAGTACACCGTCAAAGGGACGACCGATCGGTTCATTCCGCACGTCATCGAGCCGTCATTTGGTGTCGAACGTGCACTGATGGCGGTGCTGTCTGCAGCGTATCGAGAAGACGAAGTCAACGGTGAAAAGCGTATTTACTTGGCCTTCCCAGAGCATATCGCGCCGGTAAAATACTGTGTTTCACCACTACTCAAAAACAAGCCAGAATTAGTCGCAAAAGCCCGCGAGGTGTATGGCATCCTAAAGAAGAAACACGGTAACGTCATGTGGGATGACAACGGCAATATCGGTAAACGCTATCGTCGTCAGGACGAAATTGGCACGCCGTATTGCGTTGTGATCGACTTTGACTCGCTCGATGATGACACAGTAACAATCCGCGACCGTGATACGACGGAACAGAAACGCATTACAATCGAATCCCTGAAATAGCGAGCTAAAGTACCCATGCTTGCATAGCGATTGACATTTGGTAGTATAGGTAAAATAGTAGATATGAA
>SEAL01000083.1 GCA_004145215.1 Chloroflexota bacterium
TGCGATCGTATCGTGCCCTCTAACCTGACCGCAAAATCAAACACCGTTTTGGCGGTAGGGTTCGTGTCATATTCTTTTTTCAGATCAACATCTTCGACAATCGACTTTTTCAGTGGAATATGTCGACCCTGGGCGGGTGGCGGGATCATTTTTGACAAACGGTCAGCTTCTGCGTATGGCACCTGTAGCACACGCGCCACATCTCGGACAGCGGCACGGGCGGCCATCTTGCCAAAGGTTACGATATTTGACACATGGTCGGCGCCGTATTTATCCGAACAGTATTGAATCACTTCATCACGACGAGTATCTTGAATATCAACGTCGATATCCGGCATCGATATACGATCAGGGTTCAGGAATCGCTCGAATAGCAGCCCGTACTTCAACGGATCCAGATCAGTAATCTTTAGCGCATAGGCAATAATTGACCCCGCGGCAGATCCACGTCCCGGACCAAAGATAATACCTTGGTCTTTCCCCCAGTTAATAAAGTCTTGGACAATCAAGAAGTAACCGTTATAGCCCATTTTATCCAGGACGCCCAGTTCCATTTCTAGACGCTCAGTCTGTTCTTGATTGAGTAGCGGCTTGACGTCATCGACAGACAGCTCTTTTGCATTTTCTGGTTCGATTTCAGCGTAGCGCATTGCCATTCCCTGATACACCAACGTGTCCAGGAATGTCTTTTCGGTTTCACCCTCGGGAACAGGGAACTTTGGAATCAAAATACCGCCGAGTTCTAACTCGACGTTACATCGGTCGGCGATACGCTTGGTATTTGCGACAGCTTCGGGGTTCGTGCCGCTCCAGCGATCAATAATATCCTGAGGATCGGTCACGTGAAGTTCAAAATCTTTGAGGCTCATTCGCTTTTCATCGGCCAAAAATGCCCCAGTACCAACGCACAAAAGGATCTCGTGCGCATCCTGGTCGTCGTGTGACAAATAATGACCGTCACTGGTCACGACACAAGGAATATCTAGTTCTTTTGCTAATCGATCGAGCCCTTGATTGATTTTTACCTGCACGTCCCATTTTGATGGGCAGTCGGGATGGCCGTGGTCCTGCAGTTCTAAATAGTAACGATCACCAAAAATAGACTTATACCAAGCAGCAGTTTCTTTGGCTTTTTCGTAGTCGTCATTACGGAGCGCCTCGCCAACTTCACCACTTGCACAGGCTGATAAAGCAATAATACCTTCGTTTAATTCTTCGAGTAGTTCATGGTCAATGCGAGGCTTGTAATAGATACCTTCGAGGTTGGCAATCGTTGATAACTTCATCAAGTTTTTGTACCCAGTGTCGTTCATAGCTAGGAGAATCAGGTGGTAGCGCGCCTTGTCCTTTGAAGGGTCACGGTCGTGACGAGACCTGGCAGCGACATAGGCCTCCATACCCAGCACAGGCTTGATACCCATATCACGGGACGCTTTGTAAAAATCAATCGTCCCCGACATAGTGCCGTGATCAGTCATAGCGACCGCTTCCATACCCATGTTTTTGACAGCACCAACCAGATCGGGAATCTTTGTCAGGCCATCCAAAAGACTATAGTGTGTGTGATTATGTAAGTGTACGTAATCAGACGGCTTTAAAACCGCAGGTGTCGATTGTTGCTGCTGTGCTGCTACCCCCATACTATCCTTATTATAGCAATTATTCAGATATATATGGGCGTGTTTGTTACAACGAAACCGTTACCGTCTTTGTTCTGTCGTCTGAAACGAATCCTGAGCCTGCTGAAAGAACTCTCCAGCAACACCAGGTAGATTCACGAAGACACTTAG
>SEAL01000084.1 GCA_004145215.1 Chloroflexota bacterium
GCACACTTTAACTGGGACGATACCGAAGTATTTGGCATCGAAGTCTACAACCAGCAAATAGCAGACTCACAGCGTCAGCTATTCAATATATTGTGGACTACTTCCAAAGAATAGGGGGGTCGGCACGAACATGTCGCACCGACCCCGAGTGGATGGCTAGTTTTGTACGGTGAATGCTCGAAGTGACGAAATACAGTCGTTAACAGCCAGACGCGCACCTTCTGCGTCCGCAGGATTGTCGTAGTCTTTCCGCGCAGCAGACAACGCATTGTAGGCTGGGGTGACATATTCGATAGACAGAGATTGAACCTTGTCGCGTTCTGCTGCCTGTATATCCAACTGACTACGCAAGCCTCTGACGTAATCGTCTTTATTAAAGTCACTGTCAACTTCTGCAATAGCTTCAGCGATCTGCTCTGCGATTTTGATCCGCTTATTGTTCAGAATGCGAATCATATCGGTATTAACAGCCTGCCAGGTTTCGACGACAGCATTGACGTCTTCTTGACCAAGCTGCCTTAATACTTTTTTGATTTGCGGCGACCGACGCCCATAGTCCGTAATACAGCTTGCATAAAAGTCTGCTGTAATCTGAATCTGCTCTTCGCACTTTTCGGTTAATTGGCGACGACATTCAGTCACCGCTCGTTCAACCAAGGCTTCTAGCTCTTTCGTACGCAAAACTATTCCTCCTCGAAATGTACTCAGTTAAAAACTGCCATTGCCTAGTGTACCAATTAGACCTGGTAATTGCATGATTAAAAATACCCGCCATATCGACGGGTATTTTTGGCAAATGAGTAAGTTAATACACGCGACTACGGAAAATATCGTAGTAGTGCTGTTGACCTAGTAGGTTAGGCCGCCGTTATTCAGAACAGCCCATTTGATCGTGTCGTTCATCGTGTTCTGGATATAATTCCAGCCGCTCATTTCACCACCGCTCAAGTATGCGCTACAAGTACCCGCGGATTGACCTTCGTTAGGGTAGATTTGTGGATAGCCACCGAATAGAATTCGAGCACCAGGTGCACGTTGCTGAATCGCAGTGATCACATTCGACACGCGTCCATATAAATGATTATTCAACATATCCAAGGTATGAATTGCTTCTGGTGAATTGCCGTCACACTCTTTTGATGAAATACAGCCCATGATGCCACCAAAATCTATATCGTTTCCGCCAATTGTTACTGTCACAAGTTGTGCGTCAGGTGTCACCGCATTGATCTGCGCAGGCTGACCAAACTGGCCGTTATATAGAATATTTTCAGTCGTCGCGCCCGCACAAGTGACATTGCGCAGCTGAGCTCCTAGGTTTTTGGCTAGCAGCACTGGATATGCTTTGTACGCGCGCTGGCAACCGCCAGATGTAGGATCAAAGCTATTAGCGATTGGCTGCGATTTTGTCGGATCAACGTCCGCGCCAACACCAGAGCTATACGAATCGCCCAACGATACATACAGCGGCGCCGCAGAAGCTGCAGATGACGTCAATGTCGTCAGACCAGCAACTGCAAACAGCGCAATTATAAACCCACCTAAAATGTTTTTCATGAATCCCCCTTATTTATTGTTAATAGTATAAAGCATTATCGGTATTTTAGCGTAGTAAAAAAGAGAGCCCCGGAACGAGGCTCTCCTGAAGCGGCTCAAATTCCGGGGCACCTAATCTGTTGGTGGAATTCGAACATATTAGTACTAGTTACTACTGTGTGCAATCGCACTCGCCCGGACGGGGTTCTGGTTTGCCGCCAGAACGACCAGCACTGCACGCGGGTTTACCGCGATGCGTTGAACCGCGGGGCAGTTCGATATCGCTCGTGCTGACATCGAGTGCGTCCGCTAGCTGTTCGACAGTTGTCGTATGCAGCTGATGCCTAGCTGCTTCAAAATTATAGATCGCAGTTGGACTCAAACCTGACTTTACTGACAATTGCTTTACAGTTAATCCGTGCTGATGACGAATCACTTTCAAACTATTCAATGTATTCCATCCAATCTGATAGGTACGAATATTCGGCGAATATCCATCAGCAATCATACAATTTACTGCACTGTCGGTCAATAACATGAAAAGCGCCCGCATCAACACTAGGTCGATGCGGGCAACTTGTCGATTCAGTACTCAGCTGCTCATTTGCAGTGAAGCGCAACCCGTTCGTGACGCTTGCGCCGCCATTCACTCAAACCAGGTAACACAAAGACGCACAGCGCCGCGACAGCCGTCGAGACCAGAAAGATCAGCAGGGCTGTCGGTACAAAGCGACCGTACTCCATGCCCATCAGCTGAACCGCCAAAAATGCGGCGAACCCAACGAGCGACATGGTGACGAACGACCATAGCAATAATCGCACATTTTGTTTCGACAAGGACATCATAACTCCTTTCCATGGGATGATAGAGATCTGATACAGCGCAGTATAGCATATTTTTGCATTTTATGCTATAATATAATTATAAACCAGAAATACAGACAGCGTTATGATAGAAATAATCCAGAATCTCCCTCACAGCAAAGCACAAATCGAAGCATCTCGTATCATCGATGATGCGTATTCTGAAGCATGTCAATTACTACCAAACATACCTGAATCAATTCAAGTACAATATGACAATTGGTACTTATTACCCGAAACAGGCGCCGGCGGCTACGCATATTCAGCCGACACACTAGTCATGGCTTACGATCCATCGTTTGATAATAAACAGCAGCAGTCCAGCGACCTACGAGCGACCGTGTTTCACGAATCGTTTCATTTAGCACAAGGCCACACTAACAACAAACCTACTGCGCACTACCGCAATGCGCTCGATTCTGCAATTTACGAAGGTATGGCGTCTGTTTTTGAAAGGGAATATGCCACTCCATCAGTTTTGCCTGGGGAATATACTGGCGAATCTGAATGGCAACTTCAAGAATGGGCAGATAGCTTGGCAAATATTACTATGGAAGACTACACCGACCCCGACAGTGGCCTGTGGATTAAATGGGCGCTCTATGACAAGCAGTCAAAGCAGCGCTGGCGAGTATACAAAGTTGGCACTTGGATCGTCGATAGGGCAATTCAACAATCAGGTAAAGACATTCTTTCACTTCAAACAGCAACAGCTGGACAGATAGCCGATTTAGCAAAATAGCCGATCAAACATTGAAACCCTGTAGGCTAGCGTTATTATGCCCAAAAGCATAGCAATTAGACTACAGGGTGGAATAGTACTATTCGACGGTGATCGATTCGACCTTTATTTTGTCCTGATATTTTTCAACAAGAGCTTGATACGCTTTTTCATACCTAACAAACTGAGGGAGCTTGATCAGGCCGACAGCTTTGACGTTCATCTGCAATCCATTCATAATCGATTAGACGGCTGAATATTGACCCAATCCGTCTTTTTTGCGACATCTTCAGTGCGCGTCGTAATGCAATCTTTGGAAGTAACCGCGTATAGTTTATTACCGTTCTGTAGTGACGACTCGCCGGCAAAAAAGCTTTGTGCCTGTGGCCAGCCTTTTACAATGGCATAAGCCGTGCCACCCGCAACGGTGATGCCCAATATAGCCGCAGCCGTAATGACCGGGCGAGTGAATGATAGTGTTTTCATAGTAAAGATCCTCTGTAATGCAATGGTAGCGTTATGGATGCGTGATTTTTTTTGATCCGCAGCAATACGCATCATCGCTTGTTTTGTAAAGTCTCGATGAAGTGAACGCCTAGGCTGCAAAGGCGTGTCACGGAGTTTTGATTCAAAATCTGTATCTTTCATGATAGTTCCTTTTTTAATTGTTGTTTTGCCCTCGATAGCCAGCCACGAACCGTTCCAATAGGCGCCTCTATAACGACCGCGATTTCTTGATACGACAGACCTTGCCAGTAATACAAACTAACGACAGAACGATAGTCGGGGTTCAGAGATTGCACGGCGCGATATAACTCGTCATGAACAGCAGCGTCATGCGGTTCAACATGCGGCGATTTGACCCGTCCTAGCATTTCGTCGTCAAGTGCCGTTGTTCGTTTGCGCTTTGCGACCTGCGTCAGCGCTTTGTTGGTGGCTATTTTGAATAACCACGTCGCAAACCGATACTCGTTATTGTACGTAGCCAACTTGTAGTACGCCGTGATGAACGTATCTTGGGCGATATCCTCGGCTTCCGATTCATCTTGCACAATTGCATAGCTATGACGATACACTGCGTTTTTATAACGGTCGACTAATTCAGCGAATGCATCATTATCTCCGTCTATTGTTTGGCTAATCAGCCACGCGTCGTCTGTTTGTTTTTTGTGCATACTATATATACTCTACAGGTTAGGAAAAAGTTACGGTAAATGAAACTTTCTGCATTCATCAGCTGCCAACTGAAATATTCATATGAACGTCAATTGCGATCGCTCTTTACTTTTTTGAGGCGAATTAACAAAATCGCACCTATAACTGCGCCCGGTAGTATACAAATGAACCCTGCTGCACCAGTTAGTATGAAAAAAATATTGAAAGCCGAAATCACGAAGGGAGTAGGTTGAACAGGCTCACTATCCGCTTTCATCCAGAATGTCGGGTTGAAAATAAGATTGACGATCGTTAGCATAGCCAACGCAATAACGAGCAGCGTACCTGGCGCGATCATTGCAGTGATAGCAAGTTTGCGACGAAATTTCATGTTACTAAGTTTGTCTTTTTTCATAGTCTAATACTTTTTTAACGGATCCGCTTTTCCGACTAGTTCGATCATGTATTGCATCATACTAATCTGCTTTTGTTCAGCAACAGGTGATTTTGAGCCTGGGGAGTCAATATACATGACTTGGATCATGTCACCGACGCCAATTTTTGTATTGTTATAATTTGCAGCTCTATTTTTATTATAGTCGTCTATCGGACTGAATTTCATTTTGAAAGTAAACTGTCGGCCTGACGTCGATTCAATCACAATCGAATTCGAATCATACGAAACGATCTTTCCTTGAATCTCACGAGAATCGCCAAAATCAGGTGTTGAATCACCAGGAAG
>SEAL01000022.1 GCA_004145215.1 Chloroflexota bacterium
AGAAGTTAAAAGGGTTCATGGAAATAAAAAACACACCTTGTCTATAGGTGCGCTGGAATATATTACAAAAGGTGTGATAAGCAGTCATGATATATGATTCATCGAGCGCGGCAGCACTCGACATATATCGAGGCTGCTTATCACATATGACGCAAAGTTCACGCCATATCACCCATGGACATATCGCGTGAAGCGACGAGAAGGCTGTACTCAACCCCCGCTTCCACGGTATGGTCGAGATACGAGGCGTCACCTTCGCCCGCGAGAACGAAGTATCCGGAGAGTACGGCTTGTGACAGCGAATGAAATACCGCGTCATTGAACGTGAACTCTCCATTGAGAACCCGGAAGGACCTTCCTTCCATTTCTGACAAAATTTGATGCACAGAAATAGGGCGAGGACTTACATCTCCCAAGATGCGATTCTTCGCGTCGATGCGGTCGAAGGCTTGAACTGCCTGCATGACCACCTCGTACCGTCGAACTTCCTCTGACTGAATATGGCCAGTTGGAAAGTTGCGAATCATGTCTGCGTCGGTCGGAAGAGATCCAACCTTAACTCGATGCAGAGGCGTCAGCAAAGCTGATGCGACTGCACGTAGAAAAGTATTGAGCTTCATCATAACCCTTCGATACCCTGATTGCGTGTCGGTCGACACTAAATGGGGCCAATATCCGCAAAGACCTATTACGAACATAGGCCCCATTTAGTTATATATATCATGACTACTTTTTAAATGACGCTCGGTCCAACAATACGTTGCCGAGCGCCACCATATTAACACACTAAGTGTAATAAGTCAAATTATACTTATGCTTCACGAGCGTAGCTACGCTTGAACCTTGCTAACATCCCCCTTCTGCCAATATGCGGAACAGAAGTTTCTTTGTATTTATGTAGTTGCGTTGCTAATTTTGCCTCGACGATATCGAGTGCCGCCAGTACATTTACGGTTGAATCTTTCGCCGTAACGGTTTTGTCTGGAATATGAAGCGTCACTTCGGCTTCGTATTTATTGCCGTATTCGCGGTTGACTTGCTTCAAGCGAACATCTGCTGTTGCGCTTTTTCGAGCGTGACGCGGCAGGTAGCGGTCGAGCCGCCCGATCTTTTTGATGACATAGCGTTTCGTTGCTTCATCCAGATCGAATTTGACTCCAGTAATATTGATTGAATTAATCATTTGCTACCCTCCTTGGCGTGTTATCCTTTAGGTTCGGTACTACCTATTATAGCAGCAATGGCGCGACGAGCGCGAATAGCACCCTACTTCTAAAGAAATTGACTAGAGTATAGAACGGCCACCAATATAGTTCTGGAGTGCTTCTGGGTTCTAGGTCACCATTTTCGCGACGTACGCGAGTTTTTAGACGCCGGGATTGATAATCAGTCATATAGTCAGCAGTGTGTGTTTCGCGGTATTTGTTCTGCCCTGGTAGCCACGTTTCCATATCAATACCACGTGCATTTGGCTTTCCAATGTCAGCAGTACACTTTTGAATAACCTGGTACGGTAATCCCAGCGTCGTCAACAGATGTTCTTGGATCGCAACAAACAGCAAATGTTCTTTCAGGCCGTCTTCACCAGTTGTAAAGCTCTCCATTTCCAGCTTGTCGAACTGGTGCATACGCAAAATCCCTTCCATGTCTTTGCCATATGTTCCAGCCTCACGACGGAAACTAGTCGCATAGCCAACATAGCGCAACGGCAACTGCTTTTCATCAAAGATTTCGTCGGCATGCATACTGCCCAACACATGTTCCGCACTTCCCTGTAACCACAGGTCTTCTTCTTCGATTTTGTACCGATCATCACGAGGTTCGAGTCGATCCATCGCATCGTAGAGGTCGGTACGAATCATCAGCGGCGGCAACACGGGTACAAATGGCTTCAAATCGACATCTAACCCTGCGTTTGCGGCAATTGCCTTCAACTTTGATTCATCGCTGAGTGTATCGATGACAAATTGAATAATCGCAAATTGTAATTTGACCAGATCACCCTTGATATACGCAAATCGAGCACCGGCAACTTTTGCTGCACGCTCTTTGTCGATCCATTCACGTTGTTCGGCTATTTCATAGTGATTCCGTGGCGCAAAATCGAACGATGTAATGTCACCGACTGTTTTACTGACGACGTTTTCGTCTTCGGTCGCACCAACCGGCACATCAGCCGCGGGCGCATTAGGAATTTTGCGATTCATCCAACTGCAAAACGCGGTCAACGTCAACTTTATAGTTTTTCTGAGCCGAAAATTCTTTGACTCGATCGGCGTTTTCGCGGATGTAACGGATATCTAACATATGACTATTGTACCAAAAAAGAATCAATTCACCCTACTCGGTGCGGAGTGCTTTTATCGGATCTAATCGAGCAGCTTTTCGAGCAGGCAATGCACCTGCAATGACTGCGACAATAGCGAGACTAATGATCAGTCCAGCGATCGGTATAGGATTGAAGATAAATATCGTCACAGAGCTTGATTCATCGATCATTGATGTCACCCATGGATTTGACGCCGTACCGATAATCCATGCCAGCGAAGCGCCTATCACGCCACCTATCAAACCGATCAATGCAGCCTCTAGCCGGAATAATCTCGAGATATCTTTACGACGAACACCAAGTGCTCGCATCAAGCCAATTTGCTGCGTTCGCTCGAGGACACTGATATACTGCGTGTTAATGATGCCAAAGACACTGGCAATCAGAGCTAGAACTCCAAAAGCAATAGTGATAATCTGCAATGTATCAACAATATCGTAAAATGTCTTACTCATTTCGCGCGGCGTCATACTGCCATATCCTAATCGCTCAATCGCTTCGCTCACCTTCTGCTGGTCATAATTTGGCTTGACAGTCGCCTTCGCCCAGAAATACTTTCCCTCATTATTAGTGCCTATTTGCTGAAATTCGCTCATTTCACGGGTAAGTTCTTTTGCTACGGCAAAATACGAACCGCCTTCGATTGCCGTTACGCGTTTTTTTGAAACCGCGATTATCGTCAGAACGGCATCTCGATGGGCTAGTGTCGCTGAGTCGGTCACATCACGAACGTAGCGAATTGTGATCTTTTTATCGATAGCAGACCGCGCATCATCAAAACCGAGAGCGGTCACATACGATTCGGGGATAATAACTTGACTAGTTGCAATCTGGCTTCCTCGCGCAGGAAGCTGTCCGGCGACTATTTGAGTAGTTAAATTCTCTTCGTAGTTATAAACCGTACCTGTATACTTTTTTAAGTTTTCACCTTTGACGTATAGCGAATCGGCACTATACGTAGGAGTGACATTCTGGACGCCGTCAACGGTTCGCATTCTCTGCAGATCGTACGGCAGTAATCGTCCGACGACGAATCCATCAGCCGTCACATAATCATTGTCGTTGTATTCACGCGGTGAATCTTGCGTTCCATAGGTAAAGACACTGTCGTCTTTCGCAACAGTTATTGCAGTTGTGTCAACGCCATTTTGGATTAGCGACTCTGCATATCGCCGGCTGCCCTCACCGGCGGCGAGAGCCAATGTTAACGTAAACGCGCCGACAGCAATCGCCAGACTGGTCAGCAGCGTTCTGGATTTTGCTTGTAGTAAATTTCGCGCCGCACGGCGTATAATGTCCCTAATTTTCACGTGTCATCCCCCTCGTGGTCGTAATGGTTCTCAGTATACCAAAATACCCTGCCGTACGGCAGGGTATTTTTTGTAATCGTTAGTATGGACTACTCCGTACGGAGTGCTTCGATTGGGTCAAGTTTCGCTGCTTTTCGCGCCGGGAAGTAACCAGCGATGACGGCAACTAGCATCAGCGCTACAACAAGGATAGCAATTGGCAGAGGCTGGAATATCAGAATTGAATTACCTTCACCTAGGCTAATCGTTTCTGTTATCCATGGATTCAGTAGCGTTCCGAGTAGCCATGCCGTACCCGAACCGATCACACCGCCTAGGAATCCAATCCATGCTGCTTCGTAGCGGAACAAGCGAGCAACGTCACGTCCACGCATACCTAGTGCCTTCATCAGCCCGATCTGCTGCGTTCGTTCGAGAACACTGATGTACTGCGTGTTAATGATGCCAAAGACACTGGCGAGCAATGCCAACACACCGAATCCAGCAACGATCCCCTGTAGGATATTTACGACTGTAAATATAACTGTCTGAAGATCTTTGGCTGTCTGTGCCGCATAACCCGCTTTATCAAGTGCCGCCTTTACGTCATCAGGAAGCGCGTCGCCTTTCGCGAGTGCCGTCACACCAAGATATTTTTGATAATTATCGGTTCCTTGTGTCGTATATTCTGCTATTTCACGCGCCTGATTGCTAGAAATCTGCAGCGCAGAACCCGCGGCGAGCGCTGTTGACGACTGCTTTGATAACGCACCAACTATAAACGTCACTTCTTTCGTTTCACCCTGCGCCAGCTTTGAAAGACCGCTGGTACCTTCAGTAGTCAGGATCTGATTAATTTCCGCCTCGGTTGGCTGCGTCGACGGTTTAACAACGGTCATTGTCAGTTTTTTACCAACTAGCTCGGCTTTTGATCCGACAACTTTTTGTTCAACTAGAATATCGGCAAATTGTTCTGGCATAATAACCTGGTCGTCGGCTATCTGCGTCCCTAGTTCTGGCAATGACCCTTCGGCTGATTCGCTGCGAACTGTCGAATCATAGGCGCTGACATCCGCCGTATACTGTTTATCACTTCCTTCGATTGTCAGTGATCGAATCGACAGCTGATATGTCGGCTGTACGTTTTCTAGGTCATTACGAGCACGCAGCGCATCGATATCACCTTGATTCAATTGTTTGATTGCTACACCAGTGCCAGTAGTTCCTGCATCAGGGTCGTATTCACGCAAACCCGATTGTTGCTGACCACCCTCGCCAAACAATGTTTTGTCTTTGACGATAAATAGCGCCTGAGGATTAATATTTGAACCAATTAATTTATCGGCATATTGACGTGAGCCCTCGCCAGCGGCGATGCTCAGCGTTAATGTGAATGCGCCGACGGCAATGGCCAGGCTAGTGAGTAATGTCCGAGCCTTTGCCTGACGCAGGCTACGGCCAGCTCGACGAACTATATCTCGCGTAATCATGACTATACTGTTCCTTTCGCACGTGTTTTTGCTGGTTTGATCGCGGCAGTTTTGTTTGGCGTATCGCGGATTGATTCGATCTTGCCGTCTTTGATACGAATTTCGATATCACATTTAGCAGCTAGTTCTGGGTCATGCGTGACAATAATCAACGTCGTGCCATTCTTTTTGTTATAACCGAACAATAAATCTTCGATAGTTTCGCCTGTTGTACTGTCCAAGTTACCGGTAGGTTCGTCGGCAAATAGAATTTGTGGTTCGTTAACGATTGCACGAGCGACGGCCAAGCGCTGCTTTTGCCCACCCGACAAGTTCTTTGCTTTCGATTTGATTTTGTCACCCAATTCGACAGCTTCGAGTGCTTTGGTGACACGAATTTTTCGCTCTTTGGCAGATAGCTGTGCGATTTCTAGCGGCAAGCTAACGTTGTCGTAGCAAGACTCGTTGGCCTGGACGAAAAACGACTGGAAAATAAAACTCATTTTTGTCGCCCGGAACTTGTCGACTGCTTTTTGCTTTAGTGCCAAAATGTTTTCGCCGTCAATGATGATTTCGCCAGTTTGCGGACGATCCAGCCCACTCATCGCGTGCATCAAGGTTGATTTTCCACTACCCGATTTGCCCAAAATCGCTACTGTCGATCCAGATTCGATCGAAAAGCTGACATTATCGAGTGCAGTAAATAAATTCTGCTTTTTTCCGTACGTTTTCGTAACGCTTTTCACTTCAATCATTATTCAGCTCCTTATACTGGTTCTAGTATACCCGTTGCAAGCAACGCTATCAACACGACTCCTAGGCCAATTCGATACCAAATGAATATCGAGTAGTCGTGTTTTGCAATAAATTTTAATAACCATGACACAACAACATATGCGACGCAGAATGATACGACCGTCGCAATACCCGTCGAAACCCAACCGACGCCATTCGTAATGCGGTCGAATTCGGTAATCGACTGCAATACCGCCGCGGCTGATAATGCCGGAATGCTCAGGAAAAACGACAACCTGGTAACGGTGACACGATCGAATCCACGCAGCAATCCTGCAGACATCGTCGCCCCAGACCTAGAAACGCCCGGTATCAACGCCAAACATTGCGTAATACCAATAATTAGCGTATCTTTCCATGTCGTATCATGTTCAGTTCGCGACTGCTTTGCGCTGCGGTCCGCATACCACATGACAGCACTCCACAGTAGCAATGCCGCTGCTACAAACCATAGGCTGCGCAGCACTCCTTCAATCTCATCCTTGAATAGTAACCCAATGATGCCGATCGGTATTGACCCAATCAATACCGCCCAACCAAATTTATATTCTCGGCGACGTTTTACCGGATTTGCTAGTCCTACAAACCAAGCTTTTCCTATGCGAAATATATCGTGACGCAGGTACACTACCGTCGCCGCCACCGCTCCGATCTGAATGATGGCGGTAAACGCAGTGATATCCGGATCATCAATACGGTATCCGAGTAACTTTTCAACAATCGTTAAATGCCCTGTGCTGGATATCGGTAGGAATTCCGTGATGCCTTCGATGACTCCCAGCAGTATCGCATGCCATATTTCCATGAACTATCTCACCCCTTGTTTACCCCATCATACCATTATCGTGAACGGATCTAATATATGTACTTAAGTACGGTCCCATCGGCCAGAATCTTCATCCATAGCATTAATGGTAATTTCCGCACAGCTGACATCAATTTCAGCCTGCTTTGGAATAACTTGACCTGCTTGTTTGAGCGTCGTTACCTGTTCGACAGATATGTCAGTCTTACTTCCAGCCGGGCACGATGACGGTACTGTAAAGTCAAGGTTCGATACCACTCCCATTGCGACTGATCCGCCACTCTGCGTCTGTAGTACTACATTTTCGATCGATGAACCGTCCGTCGACAAAGATCCATTCTGATCAACAGTTGCAGTCAAATTAGTAACTACGGTGTCGCTCAGTGACAGTTTCGCACCATTTTTCACCGCTACAGTCATATCGACTTGGGGTTTGCCGCTGTACATCAAATGACCCTTCTGTAGCTCGATATTTTTTAAAGCAGGTCCATAGACAACCGCACGAGTCGTTCCGTAACCACAACCACCTGGAATCAAACAACTGGTAGCGTCATCATGGCCCGTCGTCGTCAATCGTACGTTTTCACCATCACGCACAACATCAATCGATGGTCGGCCGTTTCCTCGATCAGTCGTGGTTAGTTCAATCCGAGGCGCACCTTCGGTTTGCTGATATTCGACAACCAGACTACCGGTATCGGCGATAATCCCTGTTGCGCCGTCAAACTGTGGAGTCACGTTTGAGGTATTGGTGCGTGTCAACGATGCAACTTTTTGATTTGCCTGCGAAGAGCCATAGGCGCCTAGTCCAAATGCCGTGGCTGACAGCACCATCCCGGCAATGATCACTCCTAATCCGCTAAATGCAATTCGTTTCGTAAAACGCCATGCAAATGTCGAGTATGCCGCCATGATCATCAGTAGCGTGAATAGAACACCGCTAACAACCAGTAGTATAAACGCCGATACTAACCATCCGTTAATGAGATCTTTGTTGTCATTAAATTCAGTTACCCCGACTCCAACACCAAACACCAGCATTGCAATTGGTATAATCGCTGCTGCGACAAACCCTAGCCCAACGACTACTCGCAACAATACTAACAACGGTTTCGTTCTAGGTTCAATGGGACCTGCAATACTACTCTCTTTGAGTGCTGCAAGCGTAACAGGCTTTCCCGCCATTTGTAATTTTTCGGCGGTCGTTTTTGCCGCAGGTAGCGCCAACCACAGTACGATGTACACCAGCACTGCCGTTCCAAATGATACAAAAGTTAGTGCGACTGCGATCAATCGAACCCAATTTGGGTTAATGCCAAATCGATGACTTCAACATCACCTAGCGTTACGACACGCTCTCCGGTCACGCCACGATCGGCTAGCAGCTCTACAATACGTGCTTCGATTTCACGAAGTGTATCTTCATCGGCCCTTAGCGACTTTTCAATCGCTTCTAAATATTTTTCTAGCTCTTTTTTCGCCGTGATGTCGATATTAAACGCAGTCGCAGCCAGGTGTATTCGTGTAATTTCTTTCATAATGCTTCCTTTATAACTTCTTTAGCGTTTTGTTCAGTGATTCAATTTTCTTGCTGACGCTGGTTTCTACATTTTTACCGAAATCGGTAATTTTGTAATATTTCCGCGGTGGACCCTGTTCGGATTCTTGCCACTCGTGCGCCAGTAGGCCATCTTTTTGTAACCGACTGAGCAAAGGGTAGATTGTCCCCTCTACGACGACCAGCTCAGCGCCGCTGAGCGTTCGTATGATGTCGCTGGTATACATCGGATCGTGCGAACATACACGCAGTACGCAGTATGCTAGAAATCCTTTCCGCAGCTGAGTCGTCAGCTGTTCGGCGTATTCTTCGTAATCATTCACGCTATACTCCTTTTGTAATTATAGTATCTTTATAGGCCATAGTTCTATGTTATACATAGTACTATATTGTGTCAACATCTAAAATTAAAAAAGCCTCGATCATCCCCGCGGTCTAGCGGGGATAATCGAGAGTACGTCAGCCCTTGATAACCCTTGTAAAGCTGGTCAGCCTAGAGTTGTACGTTAGCCGAATTTCTCTGGACGCGTCGCTAAAACCATCACTGAATGCCCCGATAACAGTAATCGTTCTGCGCGCCCCTTTTCCCGTGCTCGCGCAGGACAATTCAGTGAAAACAACATTCAATTCACCTCCTGGTTTATCCATCGGAGTAAGTCTTATGCGGCGCTCCATACCATCAGCCTGCTGCTGTTGGTCAAATGACTCCCATCCGCTAGTTACCTTGTACGGTTTACCTGATGGCAATCGGTTGATTGACGAGTTATCAGATATGGACATAGACACCCACTTCCAGACATATTCCTGCATATAACTAATGCGTTCGAACTATTATTCAACCACACCCACGACATACAGGCAGACACTATTGCCATTCGTATACGTATTTTGTGCGCTGGGAGCAACCCCACTCAACGATGGGCAAGTTCCGGTGCCTGCAAATGTGACATCCATACGAATATTAGACCCGACGGCTGTTCCTGATAGGAAATAGGATATGCCGCGCTTCCACTGCCCAGTTGCACTATTTAATGCCGTCGTGAATGCTGGGGCCGGACGCGAAGTGCCCATGTACGGCTGAAGTAATGTATTAAGCGCCGTCTGTTCTGTCATGCCGAACGTAGGCGAATCCTCTCTACATTGATAAGTGCCAGTGGTCGTAGCACTAGCACCATAAGGATAGCCCTGCCCTAGACAGCCCGAGATTACAGGCAGCTTACGTTCGACAATGGTGAATCCCTGTTTTTGCTGGTGATTGATAAGCATAACTGCTATCAGTTTATCATACGGTGATATTGGCGTTAGCGTCGACCAAAGGCATTGATGTTAAATCGTAAAATTCTATCATCATCAGACGTAGGCGATCCCCTACCATCATTATTCGAAGTTGAAAGATACAATTGATTATCCGATGCCATGACTGCGCGTAAACGCCCGTATTCACCAGTCAGGTGCCGCTTTAACTGAACAGTGTTGTCATCTGCTATAGTCGCCGTGTACAGACTCTGGCCGCGAAGCCCACTGAAATACAACGTGCCGTCGTGATACGCGACTCCCCCAGGTGCCCATGTGTCACTATCACCTGATTGCGAAACTGGCGCTATCATACCTTCTCGGGTTTCGTTCCCGGTAACAGTGGGCCAACCATAGTTTCCACCTTTCACTATCAAGTTCAATTCATCACGCCCAGTATCAGCACCCGACGGCCCATGCTCTGTTGACCATAATTGACCTTTACTGTCCCAGGTTATCCCCTGTGAATTACGGTGACCGTACGACCATACCAGATTCCCAAACGGATTATCGGCCGGTGCACTACCATCATCATTCATTCGAAGCAGTTTACCAGCTAGCGAAGCAGTGTCCTGGGCTTGCTGCTGTAAATTCGCATCACCCGCCGTAGCGTACAATTTTTCGTCTGGCCCAAATGCAAGCGCTCCACCGTCGTGATTTGACGATGCAGGAATAGCATCCAAGATAACGGTTCGATCCTGCAGCTGATCATCGGTTAGCGTATATCGCTCGATTCTATTCGTTAACTGATTGTTTTGATCTGTCGTCGAATACAAGTAAATCCAGCCGTTATCGTCGAACTTTGGATGGATCGCCAAACCTAGTAACCCACCTTCGCTCGTTTCACGTACCCCTTCGATCGTAAATGTCTGTCCATTTTGACCAATTCGTTGCAGCTGACCGCTGCGCTCGGTTACAAGTATGTCGCCAGCAGGCAGTTTCGCCATTGCCCAGGGCGTACTGATGTTCTTTGCGACCGTCTGAACGTCGCTAGTTGCCACACCCTGGTTACCAGCTGGTACACTTGATTCAGTTGGCTGCATCAAAAGCGAGGTAATCTGTTCACGAAACAACAGAGCGCAAGTCACTATTACTGCAACCAGCAAAAGTACTCCAATTGCTACCTTTTTGGTTCGCATCTTCATACTGCTAGTATAGCAAATCTCCATTGTGTTTACGCGAAATTATTGTAATTTATACAAAAGTATGTTATAATAGTATCTATGAAATTGAGAGGACATTCACAGCGCACCGAACAGTTATTGAGTGTCAATTCGCCAGAAAGCGAGCAGAGATATCAGTTACTTGCTAAATACGGAGTAGCGCTAGTCACCACTGCCCTATTAGCTGCCGCCTGTTCGTCAGAAGCGAAAGATAATAACGAGCTATTCCTCTCTGACCAGGACCGAGCAGCGGCCTGTCTATCGTCAGACATCACGACATCAGATCGTCGAACCGAATCCGATTCGGTGTTTTCGAATTATGCAACATTGAATTACAGCGAGACTGTATCAACAGACGAATTGATACAGCGACACTTTCCCAATACGCCCTTAGACATTGCCCTGCAATCTCTAAGGGCGTCAAATGGTGACAATCCCGCAGTCACCGTTAACTTGTCGAACATGATTACTGCAGAACTACCGGCGGGATCACGCATTGACGACATTACCCCCGAAGGAATACCTCTGCCGGCTGTCGAGTGTATCAACGGTATTCAATCTGGTGAGCAGGCCGGTGAAGCCATTACAGTCACACTTCCCGTTCAAGCGGAAAGTACAATGCGTCAAGTTGTCGTACAGCAGGGTGACACATACAGCGGTATCGCTAAAACATACAATATCGATAGCAATCAGATAACTCGTGCATCTAATAACTTTATTCCAGCAGATCGCCTCCATGCAGGTGACATCCTACAACTAGGTGGAACCGAAATGGTCGCAGAAATTGAAGTACCAGCCGACACGGAAGGTTTCGTCAAGCAACACTACGCACAGTTTACGAAAGGTTTGAAAGATTCAACCATACCTGTCGAAGCCGTCATGGCGCAGGCAATTGTGGAATCTGGCTACGGAACATCCGAATTAGCACTAAGCGCAAATAATCTATTTGGCATGAAAGCCAACAGCCAGTGGAACGGCTCAATTTACGAAAAACTCACCAAAGAGCATATACGTGAATCAGATATAGCGGAATATCCGAATATCCAAGGCGATCCCCTGCAGCTCGGAAACGGTATGGTAGAAATCACTATCAAAGCCGACTTTAAACAGTTTGACACCGTCGAAGCTGGTATCACAGAATACGCAAAGAACATCGCGACCAGATCATTTAACGGCACCGATTTGGTCTATCAAAAAGCCCTTGACCAAACTGATCCCTATCGCTACGTCGAAGAAGTGGCCAGTGCCGGTTATGCTACTGACGTTAGTTATATCCAAAAAGTCTCTGCCCATGTTGATGCAATCCGTAAAAGTATCAGCGAAATCAACCGCCCTGTCGCCGCGCAAACTGAGCGCCTCACGACGCTTAGCGAAATCACAGCCGAACCCGTTCAGCCACTCACCAACTACAGCCCACGAGAATTAACGACGGAATCACGCGGCGATGACGGCATGCCACGTGACGCAAATCGCCCGGAACGCATAAAACAAACGCTCGATACTATAGCAGCTGCATGTAAATTACTCTCCATTGAATCATTTGATACATTCCGGAAACAGGGCATCACCGACATCAGTGATGAAGTGATGCGAGACTTCGCATCAGGTTTTACGTCTGTCGCCTATTACGACACTGACGGCACGTTGCAGAATAAATCAGTCGCGTTCAATCCAAAGGTCATCAACTATTTCTTTCTCCATTACACCGCCACGCCTTCGGCTACGGCATCATATGACGGTCGCCAAGCGGCGCAGTCGAGCATCAACGGCAACGAAGGTACTGGCTACCAGTACTATATCAATAGCACCGACTCCGGTAATGCCGCCGAAACATTCCAGTTGACCAAAAACTTGGTCAACCACACTTATAAATACTCCGCTGAATCAATAGGTGTCGAGGTTGCCGCGTCAGGCCTGCATGAAGCAACCCCCGCACAAATATCCAAAGCCATCATGCTTGCTAGCGACTTTATGCTGGATTCAGAGAAAGTAACATCATCGAGTACTCCGGATCAGATTAAATCAGCCGTTGATGCAACAATCGTCGGTCATTCCGAGATGACACCAGACGAACGATCTGACTGGCCAAAATTTGCGATGGATAAACTTCGCCAAGCGGTAACGCTACTACTGACCGAATACACTACTGCACACTAGTATTTCTAAATTCAGATAAGTTATCGACATCAAATCGACTATAATTGATCCTATGAAAACAGATCCTATCATTGTCGCCACCGAGCAGTTCGTCAAAGATCGCCTAAGCGGCGAAGGTACCGGCCATGATTGGTGGCACGCCACGCGTGTGCGCAACATCGCCAAAAACATCCACACAGCGGAGGGCGGCAACTGGTTGACAATCGACCTCGCCCTATTACTACACGATGTCGGAGACCGCAAAGTTATCAATCAGGACAACGACGATTACACTATCGCAGAAGACTTTTTATCGAGCCAAGAGTTACCAGCGAAAACCGTGACATCGATAATGAACATTATCAAAACAATGTCCTACAGTAAATCATTCGACGATATTACTGTCGATCGTACAACCGAATTTCAGATAGTCCAGGACGCAGATCGATTGGACGCGATCGGTGCGATTGGTATTGCACGAGCATTTACGTATGGTGGCAGTCGCGCACGGCCGTTATACGACCCAGATTATACATCCCCCACTTTCTCTTCTAGCGCCGACTACAAGAGGGCTGATGGATCGACGTTTCATCACTTCGCAGAAAAATTATTGTTATTAAAAGATCGATTGAATACCGATACTGCAAAACAGATTGCCCAGCATCGTCACGATTACATGGTGCAGTTTTTAAATGAGTTCATGAATGAGTGGAACGGCATCACCTAGCCATAAATGATCTATTCGTATATATTGAAAAATATTATACAATAAGTTAGTTAAGTACACTACCGTACTTACCAGACCGAAAGGCATACTATGCCCTACAATCTCGGAATTTTTGCCGTCACACACAAGGGCAGGACCGTTGAAGTAGAATTGGAGCAAATGCACGTACACAATGCCACGCTCGGATCCGGCAGCAAACCCCTTCAGAACGGAATCGCCGCAAAAGTGCGCGACGCGCTCGGCGTCAGGTGGGTCGAGTACGACAACCTGGATATCCAGTTCTTGCGAGATTCGGAAACCAAATCAGGTTGTAGCTGCAATTGCTACTACTGCGTAGAGATGACGCAGCACTGCCGCAAGCGGTCAAAAGACTGCTACCTGTAGGCCCATCCCCCGCTGACACGTTGACTACTGAAAAGTACTCCGTGGAGGCGGGTACTTTTATTTGACAAATAGCCCAGCGCAGATGATGTCAAGTCGAACCCGAGTGGAGGCATTTACCTATCTCGGCGGCGATCGTATTTTCGCTTGTGTTTTGGCTGCCAGCCGCGGGACCGAGATTGCTCGTGGTGGCGATGACCGCTATGCGATGCGCCCAGCTGTGCCATAAAATCATTACCCAAGTGTGTGTGTAATTTTACCTGCGCCATCAGTTCTGCTTTTTGCACTGGCGATAGATCGTCCAGTGATATAGCATGCCCTGCAATTGAACGAACGATTTGCGTCAATTGCCTCAGCGGTACTGCAGGAATACGTTTTGTGTGGTACTTTGCAAAGCTTCGACGCTCGCGCTCCAGCTGCTCGTATGCCCAGCCAGCGAACGCATCGACAAATAGGCGCCGATTTTCGGGAGTATTGCCCTGCAGCGGCTCGCTACTGCCCTCCAGAACCTGCCCACCAAATCGAACCAACTGCCTGGTCGCCAGTTTGCCAGATCGTGGATCATAGAACGCCTTGCCGCGACGAGGCGCGAATAATTGCGGCGCTAATTGAATTAGCCAGTCAGTGCTGACCGCAGTAACGCCCTGTACTAGATTCAACGTTTCCAGTCCGCCACTCCTTGTGGGTACCTGTAGATCAAATGGCGTTGCTGCAACTAATTTTGGATTGCGGACGACAGTACTACTGGATAGTTCCCTGTGCGCCTTTGTCGTTATATGCACCGCTTCTCCGCGATCGTCAATCGCCCACAACTGGTCAATCTGACCCGCGACGATGCAACGAAGTAATTGTTCCTGTTCGTCGTCAGTAATTGGCGTCAGCAATTCTGGGTCCAGACCCAAATCACGATCTAATCGTTCCATGACTTCGCGGGCTTTGTGGACATTTTTGCTAATGATTCCTATTTCTTCGTACAATGCGCTGTCCATCAGTGGCAATGCCAAATATACATCATACTGCGCCAGCAAATCGGATTTGTACTGTTTGGTATATTTTCGCCATCCTGTATAGCGCGTACCACCCTTGACGATGCCGCCAATTTCTTGAATACCAATAATCGCCGCGAGCTTTGTCTTCACTTCGTCACTACACGACTGCGCTTCGACGAGCATCCGAGCATAATTAGATTCAACTGGAAATTGTTCCATTTGACGACCAATCCGCGTTACGTCACCACTTTTCGTCATCGCCCCTAGAACTACTAACGTTCGCTTGGCGCGCTGAATCGCTTTGTTGCTTGGGTCATGATAAAAATCCAAGCTTTCGATATCAATACCTACATTGGCTAGACGTAGCGTCAGTCGGTCGATGTGTTTACGTAAAATCTCGGGCGTCGCATATTCTGGTCGATCAGCAAACTCCAAACAAGGCATCGTGTCATACGGCGCCAAGATATATTCACCTGCCTTTGTTCGCCCTGCCCTACCAGCGCGCTGTAGGCAATCCGCCTGCGATATCTGCGCGATAAATAACCCCTCGACGCCGCTCCGCACTTCACTGCGTCGCTCTAAACCGCTGTCGATCACGACATCAATATCATCAATCGTAACGCTTGTCTGAGCAATATTTGTCGCCAAAATAATTTTGCCGTTTGGATAGTTAGCGAATGCTTCTTGTTGCGCTGTCGCCTCTAACTGGCTGTGTAGTGGAATAATAGGCACCCCTGCAGCATCCGCCTTTGCCTTGATAGCTTCACCGACATCTTGAATCTCTGATTTACCCGGCAGAAATACCAGCATATTACTATGCGCAGTTGTTAGCTGGTTAATAATCTCGCTAATGACATCAGTTCCGCGACGCTTTGTGACGTCAAAGCTGCGCCCGGGAACGGCGATGACCGCAGTTGTATTGAAGTACTCAGCTAGTGTCTCGGTTTCAATCGTCGCACTCATAATGACAACCTTGAAGTGTGGCTCTTCTTGACAGCGCTTTTTTGCCCACGCCACCAACACTTCCATATTTTCGTTCCATTCGTGCACTTCGTCTAGGATCAATACTTGTCGTTCGCCAATGCCCGAACCGGTAATTTCGCGTACTAGTTGCAACCCGTCCGTACAGTATAAAATTTGTGTTCGCGGATTATCATCACGTTCGTGTGCTGTTCGATAGCCAATAATAGGATCTGCATCGATACCTGTGCGAATCGCCCATTCTTCACGGACACGGCGCGACAAATTACGCGCCGCCAATATACGTGGCTGCGTTACAATTACCTTTGCGTACCCATGATCAGCCAAAAACTGCGGCACTTGGGTGCTTTTGCCTGCACCCGTTTCGGCAGTAATAATGGTTACTTGATTAGCATCAACGGAATCAGCGATCTGCTGCCGAAAATCACGTACCGGCAGGTCAGCAAAGTCACTTGTTTGTGTAGTAGTCATTAGCATTATTGTATCGCATGTTGCGTAATATTGACTAATTATTATATTTGTAGTATAATAATATTATGGAATCATTTGATAGTAAGAGCGACGGCGAATACATTCAGACGTTTAAGTCGATGATGGAACGTAATATGACTGCCTCTATTGATGATCAAAGAGAACTATTCAATGAATTACGCGATCAAGAATACGATTACTGGAGAAAAACTGGCATACTTGAAAAAATAAAGGGGCAAATTCCAAAAGGGCATGAACTTGCTGCAATTTCATTACAAGCCAATCTATGGCCTCGCCACAGTATCGATCCAGACATCGCGGGTGCTTACTTCAGAATCAGAACATCGAATGATAGAGAGCCAGATGGCGTATCATCTACGAGCACCGTAACAGTTTTCGAGATAGATGATCATGGTATTGTCAGGCCGAGCGATACGTTTAACGGCGAAGACGCGCATACTATTGCGACGCAGCTGGAAAGACGTCAAGCGCTTCGTCAACAAGGCTTTTTGCCAAACCTATCCAGGCAAGACTTTTCTTCAATCGAAGAAGATAGCTAGCGGCCGGCTGGCGCCTATTTTACCAGCCTCCGCCGCCGCCACCTCCGCCGCCTCCACCAGAAGAGCCACCGCCTGCTGACCCACCAGTTGACGAACTAGACGCCGAGGTATAGCTGGCAGCAGTATTAAAATTACTAATCGCAGACGACAGAACAGCCGCGTTGAATAACGAACTATTGTTTGCGCCACTATACCACTCCGGCTGGGACCCTATCGACTCATAGTATCGCCCCATCTGGTCGCCCCATTCCTTTTCTTGGCCGAATAGTATCGCGTACGGCAACACTCGCTCGTATAGCTTCACCAACTTCTTTTGATCTGCCTCGCCAACATACCGACTGCCGTTTTACTATCGAACATATCTTTCAATATCTCTTGTTCTTCACTGCGCAGATCACTAATGTCTTTGATGATCTCTAATTCGTATTCCGCCGCTTTCCACGTTGATTTTTCACGGGTTTCGAAAATCTTTATATAATGTCGCACCGCCAGATCCATTAGTTGAGCGGTCAGCGTTGATCTAGCCCCGCTAATTACAGTCGCCGAAGTTGTAACACTTGCCCGTTTTGGTGGAATATATTCTGGGACGATTGTACCCAAGTCAGACTGTCGATTTGATTTACCATACCATCGAACAGACACAAATATCAATATGACAACTGACAAGATTGATGACGCCACCAGCACTACAATCCATATGTTGAATAGTTGATCCAGTAGCGATGGTTCATACCCACGGAACGTTCCTGCGGTAAATCCCACTGCAACCGTCACGTTTTGACCAGCGCGTAAATTCGATGTAGCTACACTGAGTACATCACCCTGGCGCGTTAATTGACATGTTTCAGTCGAGCCTCGTGAACCCTGATAGCATGCTGATTTATCGGTCAGTGTTGGTGTAATCGAATCTGACAGATGGATTCGAGCGGACAATGATTCTATCGGAACCTTCCAATCCACGCCGTTGATATCCCAATAGAACTCTGTGCTCTGAGTAGTATCAAAATATTTCGTTACGTCGCGCTGAGTATAGGTGATGACGTAAGTGTTCGGACCATTCACATATGTATCTTTGTCACCGATCCGTAGCACTAGATTACCGTTCGAGGACGAATCTGAATATTCCAGCGGTTTGCCTGACTGATCGGTGACAGAGTTAATACTTAGGCTCGTCGTGTGCCCATCGTATTTTTTTGGTATTGCCCTTTCTAGGCCGTGATTCTGATCCCTGGCAGTGAAATCAGCGGTAATCTTTTCGACTACTCGCAAGGTCGAACGCCCCTCAGTATCCGATCCCAAGTAATAATCGGCATCATAATTGGTAATTGTAAAATTATTCGTCGACTGCGCATCGACCTGCCCTGCATACGCAAATTGCGCCAATACTGCAATTATCACCCCTATCGCAACAAAAAACTTCTTCATATATCTATGATACACCCATGTCGCCATCTATACGAAAAGAGCACCCTTTGCGGATGCTCTTTTATCAACAACAATCGTTAATCGAGTGCAACGTGCGGGTAAATTTCGCGGGTTGTGCCGTCGAATTCCGTACGTAGTTGCGGGAATGGTACACCTTCACGCGCCGTCACGCCTTCAAATATCCAGAACACACGCTCGCTGAATCCCCAGCCGCAGGCGGGTGGCATGCCGTATTCCAGCATTTCGACATAGTCGATGTCCAGCATCATCGCTTCGTCGTCACCAGCTTCGCGCATTCCTTGTTGTTCGACAAAACGATCTAATTGGTCAATCGGATCATTTAATTCGGAAAAGCCGTTGCCAAGTTCGCTGCCTGCAATTACCGGCTGAAATCGCTGCACTACCCTGTCGTCGTCAGGACTGCTTTTTGCCAATGGACTGATGAATTTTGGTGTATTAATTAACCATACCGGACCAACGACATCTTTTCGAATATTTTTCCACAACTTGTCGATACCGCGAGCGCGATTTTCGGTTTGCTCAACTTCCAGTTTATTATCGGCCAGTGCTTGCTTGACGTCGTCAAGTGAGCTCTCGTAGACGTCAATACCGTAGCGTTCTTTGATAATCGTCGCGTAATCCCAGACTTCCCATGCGCCGCTCATATCAATCGATTTACCATTCAGTTCGAACTGCAGTGTGCCGAATGTTTTTTCGAGGATAAATTTGTACATCGCTTCCATGAACTGCATACCGTCCTGCCAGTTCGCGTATGCCCAGTACCACTCCATCGCAACGTGTTCTGGCAAATGTTCGTCACTGTAATTTTCATTACGGAAACGCGGGCCTAGATCGTAAACTTTTTCAAACCCAGCGCCCAGCAAACGCTTTAGGGGCAATTCGTGGCTGATACGTAGATAAAAATCCTGGTCCAACGCATCCATATGCGTGACAAAAGGATTTGCGTCAGCACCTCCAGTCGTATGTTCCAGAACTGGGATGTTAATTTCGGTGAATCCATGCGAGTCCAAGAATTCACGCGTAGCCTGCCAGAATTTACTCCGGCGAACAAAACGATCACGTACATCCGTATTGACGCTCATATCCAGGTAACGTCGGCGCAGTCGCTCTTCTTTACTGGTCAGTTCTGTCGGCGTTGGACGGAGGGATTTTGTCAGTAAACGAAGTGTTGCAACACCGACTGATATCTCGCCTGTTTTTGTTCGAATCACCTGCCCTGTAGCTTCGACAAAGTCACCGGTATCGAGTAATGGTAATTGCTTCATACCTAGCACTCCAGATACTGCATCAAGTTCTGCCACATCAGGGGCATGTAAAAATAATTGGATTTGCCCGGTCATATCTTTGAGGACGATAAATGCTAGTTTGCCGAATTTTCGAATACCCATTACACGGCCCGCAACCGTGACAGTCGAACCCTGTAGAGATTCGAAATCAGAAATAACGTCGTTTGTATTGTGCGTGCGATTGGACGTCGCAGGGTACGGATCGACACCTAGCTGTCGTAATTCTGCTAGTTTTCGTAAGCGCTCGTCGCGGTAATCTTGAAGTGTTGCCATAACTTAACTCAAGATCAGATTGAAGCCATGCGCTACGAACTGGTCGGCAAATCAAATGACGTCCGCGAAGGAATTGATCGTCAAGCAGATAAAACATGCGCTTACCTTGCAGGTCCAGCAATTATGCTCGCCTTTAGCGACGCACCTGAATTTGAAAAGGCACTTGTACTAAACGAAACACATGCAAATTTACACGCAGCAGGTAAAAGAAGCCCTGTTATTGAAACTCTGTCACTTCGAGCATTAAGTGCCGCCTATCCGTCAGTAGAAGACAGTGTTATTGACGGCTTGAATCGTGATGCTCTAAAGGTAAGAATTAACGCAATCTACGAGTCAACAACTGCAGATAGGACATTCCTTGAAGCCATCAACCGTGAGGTTCGATTGGCCGAATTAGCTGGTGAACTGACAATGTCCCCTACTGAAGCAGAGCGTAGGTCAAATAACATTATCCGGGACACGCCACGTAACGATGAACTCGAAAAAGTTTTGTTAACAAAAGTCAGGCAGGCTAAGATAACTAAAACAGTAGACACTGAACAAGATCAGTCTGGCGTCTACAACCCATTTGCAGAAGAGGATGGCGAAATCGAACCGAATACTCCTTTGATGATCGCTGACAAAAAAGCGGCATAGAGCTACAGCCCTACAAAAAACAACGTCCGTAATGGACGCTGTTTTATTTAATGATGTAGATTAATTAGCCAATCTTTACGATTTCGTAATCGATTTCACCCTTTGGCGTCGTAATTGTCGCCGTATCACCGACGGATTTGTTTAGTAATGCAACGCCAATTGGAGATTCATTGCTGATCTTTCCTTCGAGTGGATCGGCTTCAACTGGCCCAACGATGTGATAGTTGAATGTCTTAGCGCCACTTTTCAGTTCTACTTTACTACCTAGGCCAACTTTTGAGGTTTTGCCAGCTTTGATGATTTCTGCATTTAATAGTACATCTTCGATTTCAGCAATTCGACTCTCGACTAGCCCCTGGTCTTCACGAGCAGCGTCGTACTCAGCATTTTCAGACAGATCACCGTAATCACGTGCTTCTGCGATTTTCTCGGCAATAGCGCCACGACGACTCTTTAGTTCAGCCAATTCAGCTTCTAGCTCTGCTCGGCCCTCTTCGGTAATTTGAAAAAGTTTTTTCATTGTTTTATTCCTCTGTTTTCTTCGTATTCTTCATTATAAAAAGTGCCATCTCAAGCACTTGCGTCAGTTCAAACTTTTGTAAACCCCACAATATAGATACGTTTACAGTTAGTTTATTCTAGCAAGCAGCGCCTCGCGTGTCAATAATTGCGTCTCGCCAGTAGCTCTATCGGTATACTCATATTCACCCGCCTCGATCAAGCGATCACTGACCGTTACTCGATATGGGATCCCCATCAATTCTGCATCAGCAAACTTGGCACCTGGCCGCTCGTCGCGATCATCGTAGATAACTTGTATGCCCGCATCGGTTAATTCAGCATACAGCTGGTCTGCATGTTCAGTGGCTGCTTCGCCGCCAATCCGTACGAGATATACTTTGGCGGGAGCAACATTTTCAGGCCATACGATACCTTTGTCGTCGGCAAATTTCTCGACGATCACACCCATGACGCGTGTGATACCGATGCCATACGACGCCAGATAGACTGGCTTTTGCGTTCCATCGCTATCGGTAAAGTATATGTTCATTTTCTCTGATTTTTCGGTACCGAATTTGAATATATTACCAACTTCAGCACTTTTCACAGGTTTTAGTGACGACTTATCAACGCCCAACTCTGCCGATGCTTCATCGAGTACTTCTTCGTTCACCGCAACAGTCTGATCTTCGTTAACATACAAGATATCTTCGCCTGCATCACAAATTGTTTGGAATTCATGACTAAATTTCGTAAATGAGCCACCCGATGCAAATGTTACGAACGTACTATCACCCAATCCAAATCGCTCATAACAACGCTTGTACGCTTCGATGACCTTGTCATAATACTGATCCATGTCCGCCTGAGTTGCATGCAGGCTATAAAGATCCTTCATGACAAATTCGCGGCCACGCATGATGCCACTTTTTGCCCGTAATTCATTACGCAGTTTTGTCTGGAACTGATACACGGCAGTTGGCAGATCTTTATAGCTCTTGATGTATTGCTGCATCATTTCCAAAATCGCTTCTTCGTGACTCCAGGCGAGACCGAGTTCCGTTTCGTCCTTCAGCTTTGTTTTAAACCATACATCAACCGCTTCATCATCCCAGCGACCAGTGCCCTCCCAGGTTTCTTTTCGCTGCAAACTCGTCATGACCAGTTCTTGGCCATCAATAGCATTCATTTCTTCGCGGACAATCTGTTTGATATTTTCTAGAACACGTAAACCTAGCGGTGTATAGGCATACACGCCTGCCATAACCTTGTAAACATACCCGGCACGTATCAGTAGCTGGGCGTTCTTTGACACTTCATCAGCAGGAGCGTTCTTGCTGGTTTTTGTAAATAATTTTGATACTCGCATATGAAATCTCCTTTTAGTTTATAGCCCGGGGGTTACCATTGGGCCAACGAATAATAAATAGAATGCGATGCCGTTTTTGATCATGTGTAGCAGAACACCCGCCCACACGCTACCAGTTACTTCACGCAAACAACACATAACGACACTGAGTGCGAATGTATCCAGCCCGACATTCCACTGCATGTGTACTGCACCAAACAGCAGGCTAGTAATCACAATAGATGGCAGAATAGATGAGTATTTACGCAATTTACCGTATAAATATCCGCGGAATAGCACTTCTTCGGCGATTGGAGCCAGGACAACCAACGTTGCGAATGCCAGTAGCATCTCGGTTCGGCCATTCAGCGACTGAAATCCAACATCTTGCGCTTGCGATGACGGGAAGCCTGGAAAGTACGTCGTTGCGATAAACAGTAGTAGCGCCGTCAGCAAGCCATACGCTACGAATCCAAGCGGAGCTAAACCGATATCGCTCCAGCTAGGCAGCCGGTCGATACCTAGCGTCTTCAAACTCACCTCTCGCTGCTTTACAATATACGGAACTCCAAAGGTAATCGCAAACGCAAGCAGATACACGAGCGTCGATAGAATAGTCTGGATAACTGTTTCACTGGCTAAGTTCAGTAATGATACGTTCGCGACATTCAGTATCCACAATACCACTGCTAGTACTAACTGTGCAGCGATAAATGACGCCAATACCCACAGTGGTAGTGCAACGACCATACGCCAGTTAAACGTGTGGCTCGGCTGCCCTTTTCGACGGAACGACGGTTTACGCAGGGCAGACCGCTTCTTTTTTGCAGGCACATCACTACCATGCGATGTATGCTGTAGCGGTTTGTTATCGGAAGAGTTTGCTGACATCTGCGAATGTTACCACGACGACAAGCGCCATTAATGCTAGGAATCCGACCGCCTGAATATTCTCTTCACGTTCTTTGGTCAGTTTTTTCTTGAACAATCGGAATGCCGCCATCGTAAACCAACGGCCTCCGTCCAATGCTGGAATTGGCAGAACGTTCATCACAGCTAGCGTCAGAGATATGATTGCAGTCAACAGCACTAGCTGTGTCGGGCCAGATTGCTGCGCAGCCGGGAATATCACACCGATAATACCGATTGGCCCAGCAACACTATCGCCAGCAGCTCCTAATTCTTTACTGCCCTGTTCGCGAACAGCTTTGTCGCCGCTCAGTTGCGATGTCAATCCAGTTACCAGGTTACCGACAAGCGCACCCAGCCCCTTGAATGTTTCAATAGTGAACTGCCCAGTGACTGCCACGCCAACTATCGGTGCCGACCAGGTTGACCGCGTTAACTCCATCTGCGCTGGCGTGACGCCTAGATATCCTTTGCCGTCATTGTCGTTGTCGCGCAGCGATACGGTAGCACTCTGCTCGTTACCGTCGCGGTTGTAGATAATTTCAACAGATTTGCCTTTGCTATCGGCAGTTGCTTGACTGAGAGCCAATGGCTGATCAATCGAACGACCAGCGAAACGAACGATCTTGTCACCTTCTTTCAGCCCCGCTTTATCAGCGGCTGAATCTTTTTCAATATACGCCAAGCGAACTGGTTCACGAACATTCGTCGTGTCACCGGCAACACTGAACTGATTCGGGAATACTTTCGGCAGTCCTGTCACTGCCAAGATTGTCAGAAGTATAGCGGCTGCAATCCAGTTGATTGCCACACCCGCAAGCAATATCTTTGTTTTTTGCCAGAATGTTGCCGCGCCGTAATCACCTTTTTTGCGCGCCGAATCATGTTCGCCCTGTAATTTAACGAATCCGCCCAATGGCAGCCAGTTTACTGTGAACAAGACGCCATTTTTTAATTTCTTACCCCAAGCCTTTGGCGGAAACCCGATGCCAAATTCTTCCACGACGACGCCGTTGCGCTTAGCTGCAATTGCATGCCCTAGTTCGTGGATCACCACCAAAAAAACAAGTATGGCAAGTCCTACCACGATACCGAAAAGTAACTCCATCAATCCTCCAGATTATCAGTATAAAATAACTGTTACCAGTATACAGGCACCTGCAGTTTTTGACTACGCTGTTTTACCCAAATACTGCCGCAGCAGTTGAATGTCTTCTGTGTCTTTCTGACGCCCATGGTCTTGCTTCCACCGAAGTACAGTTGCAGGATGGCAAAACTGAACGCCGCCTATAACAACAGCACCACGTGCCAGCATGTCGTAGGGTAAATCATCACCCCAATCCTGCCAGATCTCGACATCATCACGTTCTAGAACAATATCACCATGTCGCTCGTTCACCTGGTAGTCACCACTGAAACGCAGCTGCTCGAATAACTGGCCACTAACAGCCAGATCGATATCTTGTGACGCGCGCATATCGAGTGCATCAACAATGCCACTACCGATCACGACCAATTGATCTAGCGGCAAATTCAGTGATTTGACGCGTTCGACAATTGTCATCTAGATCGTCAGGATATCTTGTTCTTTTGCGCGGAATGATGCATCGATCTTCGACTGGTAGTCCGACATGAGTTTGTCGAATTCTTTTTCGATCCCCTTTACGTCATCTTCGCTCAGTTCTTTGGCATCTTTTTTGCGCTTGGCATCCTTCAAACCATCCTGACGGATATTTCGAAGTGCGATGCGCGCTTCTTCTACCTTTTCACTCGTTTGCTTTACCAACAGCTTGCGGCGCTCTTCGGTTAGTGGCGGCACGGGGACGCGAATAATTCGTCCATCATCCGAAGGATTAAATCCGAGGCTTTGATCATTTCGAATTGATGCGGCAATCGCCTGAATGTTTCCTGGGTCAAATGGCGTAATCTGTAATAGCTGTGGTTCTGGCGCAGTAATATTCGCAGCCTGGTTCAGCGGCATTTTCGCGCCGTAGACCTCGACCAGAATACTATCCAGCATATTTGGATGCGCACGGCCGGTTCGGACTTTTTTTAGCTCTTCATCAAAGTGCTCTAGCGCACTTTCCATTTTCAGTTGGTAGGTATCAGTATCAAACATATACCAATAGTATAGCAAATTTCATCGAGGCTACACAGTCTAGCAAGTCAGGCTGTTGGTCACCATATACGAATTGGTGAGTGCGCCTTGAGACCCCGCGACGTGAGGACGACCATATACGGCAATTTTATCCCTATTACACAGAGCACCGGCTGTTTCACCCTCGTTTTCATCTATGTAGTATGGCCTACCCCAGGGGTCAATTAGATTTCGCACATC
>SEAL01000023.1 GCA_004145215.1 Chloroflexota bacterium
ACAATTCACTACTGGGATTATAATTCGGATCAAAAAAAGACGATCCTGGTCGTCCATGGGTTTCGTGGCACTCATCACGGACTAGAATATATTATCAAACTGATGCCTGATTACAGGTTTGTGGTGCCAGATCTACCCGGATTTGGGGCATCCCAACCGCTCAAATCCGTTCCACATACAATCGAAACCTATACCGATTGTATCTACAATCTAATTCAGTCGCTCGATACTAAACCGGACTATATTTTAGGTCACTCAATGGGGACCATCATCGCCGCACGATTAGTTTCGCAGCACCCGGATATCGTTAAAAAAGCGATCTTTATCAATCCAATATCCGCTAATCCATCAAAAGGCCTCGGGATATTAAAAATCTTCCCAGGATACGTATACCACTATGCAGCAGGTCGCTACCTACCAGAAAAAATTGGCATGTGGATCCTGTCAAACAAATACTTATTCCTATTAGGTAGCGCAACGATGACCAAAACCAAAGACAAGGCACTGCGAAAAGTCATTCACTGGAACCACATGGAATACATGAAGCGCTTCGGCGGACGGAAAAGCCTACTGGAAGCGTTCGAGTCGTCAAATCAATCGACCATTGCGCAGTACAAAGACGACCTGCATTTACCAATGTTATTCATTGCTGGCCAAAAGGACGACATTGCATCTATAAAGAGCCAGCGAGCATTAGTCGCACAACTAGAAACGGCCGAATTAGTCGAATTAGAAAATGTCGGACACATCGTTCACTATGAAAAGCCTAGAGAAGCCGTTGCGGCAGTGCACGAGTTTTTGAAGAAATAACCTGATCGTAAATCGCTTCGAATCGATCGAGTGTGTAGTTAATGTCATGTGTCGCTGCGATCCACCAGCGTCAACGGCAATGACAGGCTTGCCGCTCGCCATAGCTTCGAGCGTTGCGATGCTTTGTAGTTCTGCAGGGGATGGCATACAGAAAATGTCACCGACTTTATGCAAGGCGACAATTGCATCGTCTGATACGCGGCCAGTAAATGTTACGCAATCAGCCAAACCTAGTCGATAGACGCGGTTCTGCAAATGTTCTCGGTCGGTTCCATCGCCAACAATTAACAAATGTGCATTCGATCCAGAACGTCGAATGTTTGCAAACGCATCCAGTAATATCGACAAATGCTTTTCTGCATCAATACGGCCAACGTAGGAAATCACCGGAACTCCCTGCGGGATAGCAAATTCTTCGTACGTTTTCGTCGCTGGTTTTGTTGGCTTGAATCGGCTGAGGTCGATGCCATTACTAACCGGTTCTACCTCGACAGGCAAGCGTTCTTGGCCACCCATCATGTCAATCGCCAGTTGGGTTGGTAGTGTTACATAATCTGCTTTTGCAAAGAACCGAGTGCCGTACTGATTCAATGCAAAGCTGACCGTCTTTGACACAGGCGCAATCAAGCGCATATTATCCAATAGGTTGTCAGGAATCGCGTGATTCGTTGCAACAATAGGAATTTCATATTTGTTACCGTATTTCATCGCCGAAATGCCGATCCACATCATCATCTGAATATGGATAACGTCGGGTTCGAATTCGGTAATGATATCCTGCACCTCTTTGTTGGGCATAGGGGAAATACGAAAGTTTTGATAAAAAGGGAAAATTGTTGATTTTGTACGTTTAATGACGTGGTTGCCATCATATTCATCATAAGCTTTACCGGTCTGGCTGGGCGCTATCACAAGTACTTCGTGACCTCTGTCACTCAGTCCTTTTGCTAAATTACGACTAAATGTCGCAACTCCGTTGATAGTCGGCCAATGCAAATCGGCTGCGATCAGGATCTTCATATAACCCTAGTATACCATGGGGGTAGTCATGGTAAAATCAAACCATGAGATTATTTTTCGATGCCCGCTATATCCGCATAGATTTTCATGACGGCATCAGCCGCTACACGACCGAACTTGGCAAAGCATTGGCTACTATTACTCCTGTAACATTTATTATCAGCGACAAAGCTCAGCTAAAATTTCTGCCGGCACACGCAGAACACGTCATAATTCACTCGACGACATCAGCTAAAGAACCACTGACATCGATTATTTTGAACAAATACAACCCTGACGTCGTATTTTCTCCGATGCAGACAATGGGAACGATCGGACGCCGATTTAAATTGATCCTGACACTACATGACATGATTTATTATCACCACCGCACACCTCCGCATCATTTGAATATGGCGATCAAACTGGGATGGAGGGCATTTCATATGACGTATATCCCTCAGCGCATCACACTCAATAGTGCCGATGTCGTCGCGACCGTTAGCCACACCAGCAAATCAGAATTTGAACGGGTGAATCTGACGAAACGACCGATTGTCGTCATTCCTAATGCACCGCAACGGCTGGAGAAATTTTTAGGGGACAAAAAGATTATCCGCTCGGAATCACCAAGAAATTTGGTATATATGGGGTCGTTTATGGAATATAAAAATGTCGAGACATTAATCAAGGGCATGGAATTTTTACCGGGGAAAACATTGCACCTGCTGAGTCGTATCGCGCCAAACAGAAAAGCCGCGCTGCAATCGTTGGCTCCGCATGATGCAGAAGTTATTTTTCATGGGGGAGTGAGTGACCAGCAGTATGCAGAAATATTGGCAAATGATGCAGTACTTGTGAGTGGCAGTCTGAACGAGGGCTACGGCCTGCCACTCGCAGAGTCACTTGAAATGGGCATCCCAGCCGTTGTCAGCGATCTGCCAATTCATAACGAAGTAGCGGGGCAGGGCGCGTTATATTTTGATCCACTCAATGCCAAAGATTTCGCCGACAAAGTACGAAATTTAGATGATACGTTAATTGTCCGCGACTTGATAAAAGAAGGCCAAAAGCACATTAGTCAGTATCGATGGAGTATATCGGCTAAAATTTTATTAAATACGACCAAGAAACTCTAGATATGCGATTCCCCCGGGTTAACCGGGGGAAACACACCTTTACTTCCAGACATTTAACAGGTCGGCGATGACCGGTTCGAAGATGGGCTGACTCTGCAGAAATGCGCAGTGTGGAGTCGCGACTTCGATGACCTGCATATCCGGGAGCTGCTTGCTCCAGAGATCTACAGCCATGGGCTGCCTGACGACGTCGTTACTGCTATCGACGCATGCGATGTACGTCACCCTTAGACCGCGCAGGCTCTGGACGGCCCTTTCGAGAGAACCGTTGCGAGCGCAACGCTTCATCCAGGCGGTCTGTCCGATCAACTGTGAGAACCGATATCCCGACAGGGAACGACGGGCAGTCTCGACAACCCAGTCAGCGTACCGCTCTTCGGTCTCGGCGTTACCGAAACTGACACGCAGACGCTGATCACTAGTTGCGGGAATAGTGATACTCTCGCGCTTGGGCAAGCCGCCCTCTTGGACGGGAACGGGGATAAAGCGAGTGACCGGATGCAGAAAATTCACAAACGGCGTCACCTTGGAAACCCCCTGAACTAACGTCTTTCCGCCCCATGGGGCGTCGACGACGACAACATGAATGTCGTCAACGATCACGCCCATGTTGACCAATCGCTCGATCACAAACGGTGCTTGCACACCGCCCATCGACGCGCCGATCAATGTCGTATTGAACGGATCGCGCTGGATGGCATGTGCGGCTTCGATCTGCACACGATGAGGATTGAACTTGCGATGAAAGTCATCCCGTGGGACGAAATCCATCGGCAAGAACTTTGCCACCGGCGCGAACTGCGCTTCAGCTGAGGCCAAAACACCGGGTAGAGCTACGAGCTTGCGTGTCCGAGACACGTGAATCACCACTCTCTGTAGTAAAAGGTGCGCTGTAATGCATACATGATAGTACGCTTATAATAAATTATATCACAAAAAAGATATTTTGTAAATATACACTGAAGTAAATGGGGCTCGATTTAACGCGGAGCGTCGTAGCGCTCTGATACTTCGTGGCGAGTCATGACAAATTGCCACAAATGCGTGTTACGTGTACGGAATCCAGCTGCGCACATGAGTAGGTAGTATTCCCACATTTTATAGAATTTTTCATCGTACTTATCGCTAATCTTCGAATAATTTTTGGTAAAATTCTGGTGCCATGCGAGTAACGTTTTATCGTAATCAGGTCCGATATTCTGAACGTCTTCGATAGCAAAATATTTTTGCGCAGGTTCTAGGACTTCAAACATAGTCGGTACGTACCCACCAGGGAATATATACTTACCCAACCAGCTGAACGAAGCAGTTGTTTGCGGTGTATTACAGCCAATTGTGTGGTGCAGCATAATTCCACCAGGTTTCAGCAGTTCATTACATTGTTTAAAGAACGCGGGGTATTCTTTAAGTCCAACATGTTCTAACATGCCAATAGATACGACACGATCGAATTGACCGGTGACTTCACGGTAATCCTTGTGGACAATTTTGACGTCCAAACCTTTTGTGCGTTCGCGGGCAATTTTTACCTGTTCACTGGATGTATTAACGGCCGTTACTTTAACACCGTAATTACGGGCTGCATATTCAGAAAATCCGCCCCAGCCACATCCCATTTCTAGGATTGTCATGCCCTTTTTCAGCTTTAGTTTCTCGCAAACCAATTTTAGTTTGTTTTCCTGCGCTTGGGCAAGGTTTTTTGCACCCTTCCAGTAGCCACAAGTATATTGCATGTATGGGTCGAGCATCAATTCGTATAAATCATTGCCGATATTGTAGTGGAATTCGGCATTTTTCTTTGAGCGTGCAAGCGTATAGCTGTTTGATAGTTTAGATTTTGCTAGTGTCGCAGCAGCTGACGCGATCATTGCAGCATTTGGTTTGATCTTTGATCCTAGATCTGCAGTTAACAATTTTACGATCGTCTGGTCTGGACGTTCGCTTGTCCACCAGCCGTCCATATAGGATTCACCCAATCCTAGTTCGCGGTCACGAAGCACGCGAGCATAGAGATCATTATTATGGATTTGTATATCATGTGGCCTGGAACCGCCAATTTCGATGTCGGCATGTTTCAATAATTCATTAACGGTTTTTTCTAATGCTGTCATGAGTATCAGTATATCATCAGGCGGCGCTGATTGTTGTTCCTACGGGCTGACCGGCAACAGCATTGGCGATATTGTTATCTTGCAGTAACTGGAACACGACAATCGATTGATCATGATCGGCCGCGAGCGCAATCGCGGCTTTGTCCATGACCTTTATATCGGGGCTTTCGACTGCCTGTTGCAGCGTTAGAGTGTCATACCGCACCGCAGCTGGATTAGCATTTGGATCGCTGTCATACACGCCATCGACTTTGGTCGCTTTCAGGATAACATCACAGTCCATTTCCAGTGCTAGGCTGACTGCCGCCGTATCAGTCGTCAAATAGGGGCGTCCGATACCGCCAGCGACGATCACGACACGCTGCTTTTCTAAATGAGACAGCGCACGACGGTGCGTAAATTGATCGGCGACTTGATCTGCTTTGATATTCGTCAAAGCGCGTGCATCCAGGCCTTCGCTATTGAACACGTCAGCCAGCGCCACAGCGTTCATCATCGTCGCCATCATACCAATGTTATCAGCAGTAACACGTTGCACGCCGCCGCCAGTCAATTGAGCGCCGCGAGCATAATTGCCGCCGCCAACCATTAATACGATCTGCGTGCCATGCGCAGTTGCTTTGCGGATTTCAGACGCAATCCATTTGGCTCGCTCGGCATCGAACCCGCCATCAAATTTACCTTGTAATTGTTCGCCGGATAACTTTAATAAGACTCGTTTATACATATACATTTAGTATATCCGAAAATAGGGGAGCGAGCTAGCGGATGTCTGCGACACGAATTTTGTGACGACTCGCAACGATGCTCTGTATCCAGAATGCGCCGAATCCGACGATGCCAGCGATGAACCCAAGGAATGCGATCGCAAATTTTTCTATCATGTAATCGCTAGGCAGCACCAGAATTAGTCCCGCGACAATCGCCAAGCCCAACAAAACGCTAATATATTTTGATAGCGCGAGTGATTCACTCGACAGTTTTACCTTGAACACGCGAATAAATAAGCGCATCATCGCAGACATCAGCATACTGCCGTAATGTGCAACACCCCATATCGCCGCAACCAGCATGATGACGACCAAAAATAGCAATGCGCCATTTGGGCGGGCTGCTTCCGTCGTACCGGATTCATACGATACAAATGAACTGACGCTCGACAACAACGAACCTTCACCGCTACCGCTCGGCAGCACCATCAGGACCAGTTGAACGGCCAATAGCCAGATGAATAACAGGGCAACATAGCCTGTGGAGCCAAAAATATTAGCGATAAACCGATGCGAATTGTGTGTTTGTTGTTTTTTCATGGTTACGCTTATTCTACAGTATTTTCTAGATGAGGGCAAAAATTGCTACACTAGAGAGAGCATGTCAACACATCGACAATTACATACTATTAGTAGAGGGAGTGGTCCGACCGTAATTCTGCTGCACGGATATCTATCATCGGGGCATTATTTCAAATCGATCCAGAAGCGGCTAGCCGAAACTCATCATGTTATCGCCATCGATCTACTCGGGTTTGGTAAATCCCCAAAACCACGTGCCGACTATACGTACGACGATCACATCACTGCAATTCATGACACAATTGAACAGTTGGGCGTCACAAAACCGTATGTACTCATCGGCCATTCGATGGGCGCATTGATTGCACTCCGCTATACAACCGTCTTTGCAGATGACGTGCGGTCACTGCAATTATTCAACCCGCCGATTTTCAGCGATATCAATCAAATGATCGAAACCCACAAAAAAACAGGACGGCACTATCGGATGATGCTCTATTCGCCGATACGGGAAGGCTATTGGAAAGCGCTCAAGGCAGTTCCCCATAACAGATCAATCCGTCGACCAGAGATTAATTTTGCCGATACGGTCAGAATGTCGAAACACGCACGCGAAGGCAGTTACAAGAATATTTTAGGAGGCGCGCAGTTTTTCAGCGATCTGCGAAAAGTAACCGTACCAACCTCATTGATAGTCGGGAGGTACGATCGACTCGTCTACCAAGAAAACCTCCAGACAAAAGAATTGCCATCGAATATCGATTTGCAGATTGTCGAAACAGGACACCATACACTGGTGAAGAATATCGATCTGGGCGAGTCGTTGATACGTCAGTTTAGTTCTTAATAAAAAACGTACCCGACTCTCTCTGATCGCCAGAAAGAGTCGGGTACCATTTGGTCACCAGAGGAGAGGAACTCCCGGTCGTCGATCCCAGATTGGCCACCAGACATCGGGATGCTGGTAGTAGTTAGGGACCTCGTCATGAGATTCATCCCAAATGACGCCGGATGCCCAGATCAGAACACCACTCGCGCCGACCAATTTTTGCAACAACGCATCTGACACTGGACGCCCTGCGTAGAACGGCAGCGCTCGAACCACGACCAAGTAGCCAAATAGCACGCAGACCACCAGGTCGTGGTACAACTTGCTCGGGGACCTCCACTGATTCACGGTGTAGTCTTCGGGTCGATAGGTCAGTCGCCTGAGCGCAACCAGCGACACCAGCCCCAGAAAGAGGCCGGCGACATGGCGGCGTGGTGAAACCCGGCCACCTGGTTTTGCTACCGCAATGAACAATGCTAGTCCGGCATCGCCAGGTACAAAGGCCTTTGATTGGCCTCTCCAGATAGCAACGTCCCTGCCGGGCTTCCTCGACTCGAGGACATATGCTACTGCATACATCCCATAAGGAACGAGGCTCATCAGTAGCCAGCGGCGGATGATGGTGAGCATTTTTCCTCCTCTGCAATGAACGGGCCCTAGCTGATTGCTCGGGCTATATCTTCATTATAACATATTTAATGATTTTAATCAACTATTGCATCTGTTATAATAAACCATCATGGCGCAAAAAAAGAAAAAAACAATCACTCCATCAGCCGTCGTCAATCGACGGGCACGGTTCGATTACGAATTAGGCGATGATCTCGTCGTCGGATTGGCGCTGACTGGACCTGAAGTCCGCGCCGCCCGCGATGGACACGTCCAATTAAAGGGGTCATTTGTGACAATTCGCAGTAACGAATTATGGCTGAATAATGCCAGCTTTAGCTTGAAACTGGCGCAGAAAGGTGAGCCTGGCGCACGGACCATCGATACTGCACCGCGAAAACTACTAGCAAAACGCAAAGAAATCGACAGCTTGCAGGCAAAAAAACAAGCTGGTAGCACTATCGTTCCGACAAAATTACTGACTGGCGGCAAATACATAAAAATCGTTATCGCCCTCGGTAAAGGTAAAAAGAATTATGACAAACGTGAAACACTGAAACGACGAGACCAGTCACGCGAAGCCGCGCGAGCTATCAAAAACATATAGCAGTGACACGCGTCGTCACGCTCAAAAAGACAACAGTGTTATAATAGGTAACAATGAAAATATATTCCTGGAACGTCAATGGCATTCGCGCAGTTAGCACAAAAGGCGCATTAGACGAATTTATCACCAAAGAAGACCCTGAAATTCTGGAACAGCGCCGAGAAAAAGGGCTATTCCGGAACGGCAATCTGGAGCAAAACCGATCCGATCAGCACCTACTATGGACTACCTGAAGAGCTAATTACTGAATACAAATTGGAATCAGACAAGTATGGTGATGTGTCGAACGAAGGTCGCGTCTTAACTGCCGAGTTCCCAGATTTCTACGTTGTGACCGTTTACACACCAAACAGCAAAGGCGACCTGACGCGCTTGAAATTACGCCATGAAAACTGGGATCCAGCGTTCTTGTCGTACGTCGCCCGTCGCGCAGAGACAAAACCAGTGCTTTTCTGCGGAGACCTCAATGTCGCTCATCAGGAAATCGACCTGGCAAACCCAAAGCCAAATGTCGGCAAACATGGATTTACAAACGAAGAGCGCGCGGGATTCGACAAAATGTTAGCCGCGGGATTCACTGACACTTACCGCGCGGAGCACCCCGACGAGGTTGGCGCTTATACATGGTGGACGCACTGGGCAAACGCCCGTGAACGCAATGTCGGATGGCGCATCGACTATTTCTTGGCATCCGCAGGAATCGCAGACAAGGTCAAAGCCGCTCGCATCCACCCCGACATCAAAGGATCTGATCACTGTCCGGTCAGCGTCGAACTGTAATCGCACTCCCAGCCGCGGACTTATTACTTTAGAAACAATGCTAAAATAGATGGCAATGGACCTACATTCTTATTGGAAAAAACAAACCCGTGAAAAACCGCTGTATCCAGACATCGAATGGAACGCGTTGAACGACATGAAGACTATCAGCGACTGGGCAAACGGTGTCGTGTTCATCGGTGATGCCGGCCGGAACAGTGAAACAGCCATTCTGTACGAGCATTTCGTGCAAGATTATCAAGGTCAGCTAACCATCACCAGAGACGCATTTGATTTACTCAAAAACACGTTGCCAATCATCGTCGAGCGACCAGACACACTACTGGTATTATCATTTGCGCAGTTACAAAAAATGTTCCAGAGTGTTTATTACCCTAAAATGATCACGTTCAGCATGCAACTGGCACAAGTCGTAGAAGCAATCCACAAATTTACTATCACATACCCGGCAACGATCGTGACGTTTCACCAAGGTCATCTGATCATCGCACATAACGGCGACATCGTCACAATGGCCTGGGAAAATCCAATGGCGATCTGGAAGGGGAGTGTCGCAATGCAAGCAGCCGTGTATTGGCTGTGGACCCCCGGCAAGCCACTGCAGGCGATTGCCGCCAGCACTATACAATAAAATTGATTTAAGTATAATAAAGTGTTATAATCGTTTTTCTATGGATAATAACCGCCGCCTCGCCAGAAAAGACAAATTAAAACGCCTGGCTTTTGAGCGTCATGAAATTTTGCAACTAGGCGTTGAAGCAGATACACATGGTCTGCGTAGCGTTGATAAAGATCTCCTCTGTAATCTAGGTACGAACGCCCTCCGACGATCAAATATATTGCTCGATCATAGCATCGCAAATCTCCATCAAAGCTTTCCTATCGGATCTGGCGCAGAACTGTTTGCTCGTGACAATCAGCTGCTTCGTCAAAAACTCCAAACTACTGAAGCATTCTTTTCTACTCAGCCGGGCAACGAAGCGACTTGGAATGATTATTTTCGACTAGCAAACGCTCACGATTTCGCGGTAGAATCTGCAGCGGCACCTGCAGCCTTTTCGTCACCAAGCGAACATGCAGTTCGCGAAAAACTTGTAGATGGAATCGCTGGATTGGGAATTGACCGAATGTCGTATGCTCTTAGTTTATACGACACTTCGACAAATGAAAGGCTCGCCGGTGAACTCCGTGGAGCAATAGCAGAGATGCTCGCGACTACTTTGATAAATTATGCACAGACACCAGACCGCATAGCGGTACCCAGCACAACACACGATGATGCAACGCAGCGAACCGACCTATACATTTACCATATGTCCAATTTAGGTGGACGGCGGGTGCCAGTGCAGGTAAAGTCAGGTACAAAAAATATGCCTCCTGAAGGCGGCTTTACTCTAAATAGTAAAATGATGGGCGAGTACAGAGAGGGTCAAGAATCTGAAGACCAAGGTATCAGTGAGAAGTCTGAACATTTCAAGCTAGCACGAAATTTAATAAAAGAATTAAATGGCGAAGCTCTAAACTCGGAGGATACGCTGATGGTAAAAGTTGCCATCAATGAGTTCGAGATTAAATTACTCAAACAGCTGCGAGAAACTCCAGGTTCCGCACTTTAATTTATTTAACCTCTGGTACCGCGGACCGGACTTGAACCGGTACGAGCTAATGCTCACAAGATTTTGAGTCTGGCGTGTCTACCAATTCCACCACCGCGGCACAAGATGTTAAATAAAATTTTGAAGGTTGCGTTTAATATAATAACAGATTGATTGCTACTTACAAAACACTTGCTATGTATTGTATACTAAAAGTAATAGGACAAGTATGAAACCAGAGAATACCTCAGACAGTTCATCAAGCAGGCAGCACGGTTCACAGCCGCGCTCTATCAACGTACCGTCACGTGACGCTGCTGCAAACATTGTTCGCAGTCAACTGGACGCGCTGTACGGCCAAGACAGCGCAGCTAGTCAGCCGACGAGTCAACCAGCCGCAAAGCATTCGACCGCAGCGCCAGCACAGCATGACACGACAAATCCACCGCAGCAGCTGCAAGAGTACCATTCAGCATGGCAGGAATACTACCAAAAGTATTATGAACATTATTACACTAGCCATATGCGCCGGGTCATGCACGAACAAGCACACAAAGCTGGACAAGCGGCGGGCGAGCAACCAGCGGATCCAGACGTAGAAAAAGCCGCCAAAAAAGAGCAGCAGACAGAGCAAGTCGAACAGTTACGTCAAAAGCTAGTGTCGAACATCGAAAAGTCTGCCAAAAAAGCCCGAAAGAGCCGGCACTTTATCCCAATCAGCGCAGCAGTCTGTGTCGTGATTGTGTTTGCATTTTTGCAGTACAACCGCGCCTTTATTTCAAACGTTAAAGCGTACGTCACTCCAGGTAGTATTGACCCGCAAAATATCGTTGTCGACCCGACAGTGCCTGTCGAAGTTGGCCCAGAACCGAAATTGATTATCCCAAAGATTAACGTCGATGTTCCGGCAGTGTACGGCATAGGGTATGACCACAATTCACAAATGGCCGCGATGGAAAAAGGCGTTGCCCACTTTGCAATTCCAGGTGCTAACAGCGTACCAGGGCAGGTTGGTAACACAGTTCTTGCTGGCCACTCTAGTAACGATTTCTTTGACAGCGGTAGTTACAAATTTATTTTTGTACAACTAGAAAAATTGAACACCGGCGACATGATATATGCCAACTATGAAGGCAAGCGCTACACGTATTCCGTCACCAAAAAAGAAGTTGTCCATCCTAGCGAAGTCAGCAAACTGACAACCCCAACAGACAAGCCTATCATGACATGACGTAATTGTAGCGTAACAACAGATACTTGCCGGCATCAATATAACTAATTACCAATAATGAGGCGTGCACGCTGTAGTGAAGCGCCAGATTCGTTTTTGACGAACCCATAAACGTAACGATTATTGCTACTCAGTGTCACCGAAAAGCCCTCGGTGACAGGCATGACGTCTTGCTGATTGGCGCCGTCAAACTCGTAAAATCGTAGGACATTTTCACGGTCATTCCAGATCATGTAATCATCCAACCATTGCATTTGGCGCTGTGGAGTTGTAGCCGGACGAGCAAATTTCGTTGGATCAGCTTTCTTTAGCTCTACGTCATAGGTCACGTACCCGTCAGCCTGTTGTGCGACAGTAAACCGGCCGTTACGGCTGATCGTCAGCCACTCAGCCGGACTCGTCAGTGTCTGCGTCTTTACGACCTTTAGATCGGCATCAGTCGAACCTTTCGGTAGCGTTCCCTGGAATAATTCTAACGTCGTGTTATGAGCGATCGCAACAAAGTTACGACTATAATATTCACCGAATGCAATTTTCAAATTTGTTGTTTCGGCAGGGAATGATTTAATCGTTTCGGCAACTTCCATATCATCAGATATGTACCCGACAGTACGCGCGTTCGTCGCTTCGTCTACTGCTGTCGAAAATAATACGGTCGTACTATCGTAGACCCAAAAATCATCGACGTTCGACACGTAAGGGCGCGACAGTGTTCGATCATCAAGGTTAACCTTACGAACGATATCATCAGTCTTTACATACAGATTGCGGCCATTGTTCGTGCCAAATAGTACCTTTGTAGGGTTAATAGCAAAAGTCTTGGACAGATTGATCGTTTTTGACACATCTGTGCGATCAACAATAATCCATTCAACTTTGTCGGTGTCATAAGTATGTTTAACCAGCATGTGCTTCTCATCCTGCGCCCATGATTCAACAGCGAACGACTGTACCGCTTCAGTTGTCGGCACCGTATAGGATTCTTCGGGAATCGTTATAGATTCTTGTTTCAGTTGTTCACTACGAATATCGGCAATTGTAATAACAGGGACGGTTGCATTTTCCGAAACAGCAATCCACTGACGGAATGGTGAAACCAATGCAGAATCCAGTCCTGTATAGCGATGAACAGTTGAAACAACTGGCTCGGTCGGAATCAAACGAGCATAGCTCAGCCACCGAATCGTACCAGGTTCGACCATAATCGATTTTTGCCACTGCCGATAGCCAGTGCGGTCCATAGTGACGTGATGGTTTTTTGCATCAACATTTGCTTTGCTTGGTGTGCGAGAACTTTGCGCTACCTCATCCAGCGTCACCGTCGCACCACTAGGAGTACTGGCAAACTGCATCAGACCACCTTGTTCGAGGCGACCATCCTGACGATTAAATGAATAGCCTAGGATAATTAGCATGAGAATTGTGACAATAGCCACAACAGATAGGGTCATGATGCTATAGACGACAGAACGCACGATCAATTGGCGTTTTTTGGATGAATGATGATACATATGTACCAGTATAGCGTAGCCAACCAAAAAAGTGCTTGCAAAATGGACAAAAGATACCTAAGATAAGTAATAACAACCGCAAAGACATAAGCGGCTTGGCGACAAAAAACAAGGGGATATAGGGATGAGTGCAAAACAGACAATCGCAATTAATGGCCGCCATTATGATGCCCATACGGGATTAGCTGTGGACGAAGTTGCCACCACTAATCATACGCCAGCTCCAGAAATTCATCATACAAACATTCGCTTGACTCCTGAGCCCGCAAAACCAGCTCGCTCGGTTGCATCAGCGAACGTGCATAGTTCTACCCAAAAGTCACAAACACTGAATCGTCGGTCAATCAAACGTCCAGAACCTACGCCAAAACAGCCTACCACTCCGACTCAGCAGTCTATTATCACGCCGAAGCGAATCCTAACCAGCCGGTCAGCACCAGTCGCACGCCATCCACATATCTCAAAGTTTGCAAAGCACCCTGTGACAGCATTAGGACCAAAAGTGATGGATATTGGTCCATCGACGCATCCACATGTCGCAAAGGCACATGCTATCAGCCACGCAAAAGCGGCAGCACCCCAGCAGCATCGAGCGGTCGTCACGCCATCCGCACAGCCAATTCGTGCCCACGCACCAGCTACTACGATTCCACAGCCAGTCCATGCAGTACACAAGCCTTCACATGTTATTAAGAGCGAAGCAATTCAAACTGCCATAGAAAATACTCGTAAACATCCAACCGCTGCAAAAAAGCGATTCCTGAAACGCCATCCTCGCGTCGTCAGTATCGTATCTGCGACATTCGCAATAGTTATACTAGGCGGATACTTTACTTACCTGAACATGCCGGCACTATCCGTACGCGTCGCCGCAGCACAGGCAGGAATCAACGCAGCATATCCTAGCTATCGTCCGGACGGCTATAGCCTGAATGGACCCGTCGCTTACAATCAGGGTCAGGTAACGATGAAGTTCGCTGCAAATGGCGGCCCGCAATCCTACACGATCAAACAGACGAAAAGCGGCTGGGATTCTGCGGCAGTACTTGATAATTACGTCACACCAAAAGCAGGTAGTAGCTATATTCCATACACAGAACGTGGCCTGACAATTTATGCATACGACGGCAACGCCGCATGGGTCAACGGTGGCATTCTATATACTGTCGAAGGCGATGCACCACTTTCGAGCGATCAATTGCGTCGAATTGCAACTAGCCTAATCTAGTCGATGACTAACGAATACTGTACGACGGCTCGAAAACAGCCGTCGTATCTGTTATTATAGGGACATTATGTCTTCTATTCGTACTCGATTCGCTCCCAGTCCTACAGGTTTTATGCACGTCGGTGGTGTTCGCACTGCATTATTCGCCTGGTTTATCGCTCAACAGTCTTCAGGCACGTTCATTTTACGCATTGAAGATACCGATAAAGTCAGAGAAGTTGAAGGCAGTATAAACCAGATCGAAAATAGCCTTCGCTGGCTAGGAATTGACTGGCAAGAAGGCATAGATAAAGGTGGCGCTTTCGGACCATACCTTCAATCAGAACGACTAACCATCTACAAAGAGTGGGCGCAAAGACTAATTGATGACGGTCGAGCGTACGCAGACCCCTACTCCAAGGAGGAGCTTGAGACATTTCGCGAGCAGGCAAAGGCCAACAAGCAACCATTTTTATACCGAAATCACCGCCCGGAAAATCCACCCACATGGGACGGAAGTCAACCGCTTCGATTTAAATCAGATCCAAAATCATATACGTGGACCGATGCAGTCATGGGCGAGCTATCAACTGGACCAGAAGCAATCGATGATTTTATTTTAATTAAATCAGATGGATTTCCAACCTACAACTTTTGTCACATTATCGATGATATGTTGATGAATATAACGCACGTTTTGCGAAGCCAAGAATTCATTAGCAGTACCCCAAAATTCTTGAACCTCTATGATGCGCTCGCTATCGAGCGACCCGTGCTCGGGACCCTACCGTTTGTCATGGCAATCGATGGCAAAAAGAAGCTTGGTAAACGAGATGGCGCCAAAGACATCCTCGAATACGGCCAAGAGGGCTTTCTGCCAGAGGCGATGATGAACTTCCTAGCAACACTTGGATGGAATGATGGCACCGAGCAAGAGGTATTCACAACGAGTGAATTAATCGATAAATTCAGTCTAGACCGCGTCCAGAAATCACCGGCTAGATTTGATGAGCAGCGATTACTGTGGCTAAATGGCCAGCACATTCGACTCCTCAGCCTGGATGATCTGTACGCACGCGTCACAAACTTCTGGCCAACTAGCGCAGCCGATGCCAGTGAGGATAGTAAAAAGCAAGTCCTTGCTCTAGTCCAGGATCGCCTAAAGACACTGACAGATCTACCAACAATTACTGACTACTTTTTTACAGACCCACTACCTAATTGGCACATGATCGATGACAGTAAACAGCTGAAAAAACTATCGCGCGAAGAGCACGTTGAATTACTTCATGCCGCAAGTGCAGCATTAGAACAGAGTGAATTCGACGCCGATTCCGTACAGCAAACATTGAATGGCTTGATCGAAACAACCGGTCAAAAACCAGGAGTACTGTTCAGTTTGATCCGATTATCAGTATCATGGGCGCCGTTCAGTCCGGCCTTGAATGATACGCTCGCTGTGATCGGTAAGCAAGCGACACTTTCACGCATCCAAAAGGCCATCGAGACAGCATAATCTGTTATAATAGCGCTTAAGCTATGGCGCAATTTCATACACCAAAATTTATACAAAAAATACACGACTGGGTAGGGCGGCATCACACCGCAGCCTACGCCATTGCCGCTATTGGAGTCACTATTGCCGTCGTTGGTGTTGGCGCTCTTGTTATGTACCAAAAACCAGTCGAACAGCAGCAACCATTAGCACAGACGAAAAAACCAGAGCCCGCACCGCCCGTAAAATATTATTCGCCACTCACTGGTAACGAAGTCGCAACCGAAGCAGTTACAAAATTCGCCGCAACAGCCGTTATGATTGAAAACAGTCCCGATGCCCGCCCACAGTCTGGACTAAAAGCAGCAGGTGTTGTGTACGAAGCAGTCGCCGAGGGTGGTATCACGCGCTTTTTGGCACTCTATCAGCAAGACAAACCCGGCTTGATCGGACCAGTCCGTAGCCTACGCCTGTACTACGTCGACTGGCTCGCGCCGTATCAACCCAGCGTTGCTCATGTTGGCGGTAGCCTGTTCGCGTTGAACGAAATCCGTAACGGGAAATATCGCGACATTGATCAATTCTTCAATGCAGGAACCTACTGGAGGTCAACCGATCGCTATACTCCACACAACGTCTACACTAATTTCGAACGACTCGATCAGCTAAACGCTGCAAAAGGCTATACGACTTCAGACATCAAAGGTTTTGTGCGCAAAGATCCAGCGCCAAACCCGGCACCGAATGCGACATCCATAACCGTCAACATTAGTGGCCCGCTATACAACAGTAGCTATACATACGACGCCGCGAGCAATACCTATCTGCGGTCACAAGCGGGCGCTCCGCATGTCGACCGCGAAGCAGGCCAGATTACGCCAAACACCGTAATCGTCATGAAAGTTGGCATGCAACGAGTCATGGAAGACGGCTACCGTGAACAAATTACGACGACGGGATCAGGGGAGGCGACAATATTCCAAGACGGCATCGTCACCGTTGGCACCTGGAATAAAACCGACCGAAATAGCCAGATTACGTTCAAAGGACCAGATGGCAAAGAATTACCACTCAATAGAGGTCAGACTTGGCTGACGGCGATACCTAATACAACAGGATCAGTCAAATGGCAGTAACAGAAGAACCCGCAGTTAAAAAAGCTGTCCCAATGCGTGATTATTGGTCCAGATTCGAAACTCAGATGATCAGCATTATCATCGCCATGCAGTGCGTCATCACGTTTTTGGTTATCACAATACTAACGCTCAGCGGAATCGTCGACACCTTAAACCCTGTATTTTGGTTAACGATGGTAGTCATGACATGCGCAACAGCCGGAGCTAACTATTTTATCTATCGCCACATCGCTGAACCATTCTACGACCTTGTTCGCGCCGTCGTTCACGTCAGCGGAGAACAAACGACAAAAACACCGCCCAATCCCAACATTCACCGCTACGAAGAAGACGGCTTTAAACAAATCTTACAAACCGTATACGAACTGGCATCACATGACAGTATAGGCGAGCCCCAAGTAGCTGCGCCGGATCCGATACTGGCAAAAGGACTCGATCAGACAAAAACTGGGATCATTATTCTAAACAGCGAAAAGCAGATTATCTACAACAATAAAAGAGCGCCGGTTCACATTAATACCAAAGGAGAAAAAATACTCGACCTGCTATTTTCGGATAATGACAGTCTATCAGCTTGGATTGACGAATGTGAAAAACGTTCAGTGCATGCCGAAGAAGTTTGGTCGCGCGTACCAGATCGTCCGGCAGGCGAAAAGAATCGTCGTATCTACGATGTAGTTGCGTCCTATCAAAAAGGAACGACCGCCGAAACAGTCGTTACGTTATTCGATAGAACGTTATCGTATTCACCCGAAGAAGATGACCTCGATTTTATATCATTCGCCGCCCATGAACTGCGCGGACCCCACCTACATGAAGAGACGCTTGCGACAATTTATGATTCGATCAAAGATGACATGCAACTGCGTGCGGCATCACAAAATCGATTGTTGATCGTCAACCTACCAGACACATTACCAACAGTCGCAGCTGACGCGAATAGCGTAGGCGAGGTGTTTAGCAATCTGATTGATAATGCCATTAAATACAGTAACGAAGGTGGACAGATTGTCGTGACTGCAGATGTCGTCGGAAACTTTGTCGAAGTATCAGTCAAAGACCGCGGCATTGGTATGCCAGTCAACGTCATCCCGAATCTATTCCACAAATTCTACCGCTCGCACCGATCTCGAGAAACGGTCGCTGGAACTGGCATTGGATTATATATCAGCAAAGCAATTGTTGAATCACACGGTGGCATTATTACTGCACGCAGCGCCGAACGAGAAGGCTCGACGTTTGCCTTTACATTACCAACCTACGATAGTGTTGCAGAGAAACTAAAAGCGGGCGATAATAGTAACCAACAACTAATCGAACATGGCAGCGGCTGGATTAGAAACCATTCACTATACAGGGGATAACAGACATGGCAATTCACACAATATTATGTATCGAAGACGACCGTTTTATCGGCGAAATGTATGTTCGCAGCTTGAAAAAAGCTGGGTACGACATTGACTGGGTCGTTGGCGGAAACGACGGCCTGATAGCTGCACGTAACAAAAAATACGACCTGATCCTACTGGATGTTATGTTACCGGAGCGTCGCGGTAACGAAATACTCGATGCGCTTCGCGGCGGCAGCGAAGACCTAATACCCGAAACGCGCGTTGTCGTCATGACTAACTTCGAACAAGACGACGAATCCAGAATGGCAATGGAGCACCGCGCCGATGCCTACCTGATCAAAGCCGAAATAACTCCACGCAAATTGCTTTCGGTCATCGAACAGCTCGGCTAGACAAACCCATTTGTCTCTGTTAAAGTAATGCAGTACAAACCAGTCGGGTGAGGGAATAGGTGACACTTACAGGCACGGTCGGCTCAACTGAACGATGGACAAAGCCATCCTTTTCTAGGCTTCGTAGTGTTTGTGTAAGCATTTTTTGTGACACACCATCGACCTTGCGCCGTAATTCGTTAAATCTGTATGGCTTATCTGCGAGCGCACCGATTATTAAGGCTGTCCATTTGTCAGATATCCGTTCGAGAATCACTCGTGTAGGACACTTAGAGTTATAGATATCGTAATTGGCATCATTCATAATATAAGGTTACCCGAAAGTGCCTTCTTCCGCAAATATACTAAGTTACTTATAGTAACTATATAGGTAATTTAGTAATTGGAGGAAATTATGAACGCAGTCGTACGAGATAAGAGCGCGCCACAACTTGTTGCATTTACAGACATACAGCAACCCAGTACTGATGACGGTCAAGTACTTGTTAAGGTTGAAGCAACTTCTATAAATAGAGGGGAATTGTCACTTTTGAAAAATCGTCATGATGGATGGATGCCGGGACAAGATTTTGCAGGTACTGTCGTAGCGTCTTCGTCGAAAAACCATGATATGCAGATCGGTACGAGGGTTGTCGGCTTGGCACAAAGTGGTGCGTGGTCTGAATACATTACCGTCGCCTCAGCTGATGTAACAACGTTGCCGAACACGGTGTCATTCCAAGAAGCTGCCGCCCTCCCGATGGCAGGCCTGACAGCCTACAGGATAATACGAAAAGCAGGATCTCTTTTAGGTAAGAGCGTGCTTATAACCGCTGGAGGTGGTGGGGTAGGCGCATACCAAACTCAAATTGCAGCACTCGCAGGTGCGAGGGTCACTTCCATTATACGCAACAAAGAACTACGTGGAAAAATGCGTGAGCGATTGCCAGGTCATGAAATCATTTCAGCAATTGATAAAACATCTCAGCAATTTGATCTCATTTTTGAATCAATTGGTGGAGAGATGCTTACGGATGCAATTAAGAAGCTTACAGAAAACGGCAAGATCATTATGTTTGGAAATACGAGCGAGAAGAAGTCATCGATCGATCTGTTTGATTTTATACCTGGCCGTGAGAATGGTCAGCTAATTACATACATGTCATACGCAGATACTGCGCCAATAGGCAAGGACCTAGCCACCTTACTCAATGACGTCACTGCAGGTAGTTTGCAGTGCTTAGATCTAATAGAATTTCACATAAAAGATATCCATGAGGCTCTTGCCGGACTGAGCGACGGTAGTTTAAGAGGCAAAATCATTCTCAACATCAAGTAATATATTTGCAGCAAAACTATCTTTGTAGCTGAATCCTAAATCTTGCAATTTGGATGCAAATTTAACTATATCCCTCTCTAGCGTGTTCCATCTACAGTCTACTTGGCTCACCACGAAAACAGCTCACCCAGAAGGTGGGCTTTTTTCGTGGTTAGTTTTTGCAGAAAACGGAACTTCGAAGGAGTGCGATAAGGCGACGAGGCGAGAGAAAAATCAGCTTGCTTATTTTTCCGAGCGAGGAAGGTTTATATCTTGATATTCTCCGCGGGATCACCATAGAAAAATTGCAGATTAGAACGAGTGTCTTATTTTCACTATTGAAAGTCAGGCGCTTTTTCTTACCTGTTAGGTAGTTCAATTCTTCCTTTCTTAGATATAATTTTAATTGCATAATAAAACATTTTATGTTATAGTATAATTAAGTTCTCAGTGAACTGTCTCGCTATACGCGATCCCACAATTCGGACAGAGAGTGAATCATGAAAGTCAGCCTGAGTGGATTGAGCAAATCCTCGGAAGTACTGAGCATCGACCTACCAAAGCGAGTCGAGTGGCAAGACATCACAGCCCTGTTGAATATCGATGGGGCAGAGTATTACTATGTCGGTGGTTCTAGCGTCAGCGTTCGCTACAGTAAAGCCGTCGAGCTTCCTGACTTCGCTGCGCAATGCCTTCGGGTCGTAATGCAGCATTTTAATGTCAGCGTCGAAGAACTGTCAATCGGCATACATGACTACCTCGTCGAGAAGGATTTGATTCCTGAACTCGCCAACGACATCTGGTCACGCACCATGTCTGCGCCAGCTCCAGAGTCTCTATCCACAGAAAAAGTCGAAGCCCGTGGTACCGGCCCTGCATACTGGCTCCGATAGGAGACATGCGAGGCAGACTCATCTCTCTGTCCTCGCACCCTAAATGTTTAATTTGAAACATTGAGCAATTTGGGTGCGATTTTAAAAAACGTAGGTACGGTATAATTTGATACACTGGATGAAATGATCTATTCACAAAAATACAGCCTCGTTCACTTCATAGAACCCCTCGAAATTGGAGTACAGTTTCACATGTCCGAATGGCCACTCCATACAACGCTCGCCGATGTATTTGCGATCGACCCTCAGGGCGCTGATTTCGAAAGGTTACTGGCTTCAAAATTTATAGGCTATCCGCCCGTCAGAACGGCTGCGACAGCTGACTCAATACTAGGAACAACACGAGTCGTCTTGCTAGATAAGACTAAAGAGCTGCTGAATCTACACGACAACGTGATTAATCTGCTAGAACAAAACGGCGCTGTGTTTAACACGCCCGAATTTAACAAAGAAGGTTTTATTCCACATAGCACTATTCAAAATAGCGAGCGTTTAGATATTGGACAAAAAGTTATAATTGATTCACTCTCACTGATTGATATGTTTCCAGACGGCGATTGGCAGCAACGCAAGGTACTTTTCACATTCTGCATGTCGTAATCCGGGACTAAAATCGTTCTAGCGAGCTAAGGGTCGACTCATCGGTGATTACTAAAGAGAATGCACTACCTTGCGTGGCGTTTTCTTTGGCTAGTTATTGTGTAAAACAGATCTTCAAAGGAGTACGATAAAGGTACTTGATATTATAATATTAAAATGTTATAATATATTTGACCTGCACATTGGAAGAAAGGATCTCACGGAATGTCTCACGACATATATCCAACACCAACATCTGCAAAGATCCTCTATGGGATTGCCGCACTTGTTCTCTGCCTAGGCGTCTGCATGATGGTCGGCGGCATTGTTGCTGGCTTTAGCGAGCCAACCGTCGACGTAGATACGCGTGAGCAATATGTGATTCCGGATGTAGGCTATGGGCTCAATCACACCTATCAGCAGCCAAATCACTATACTGCCGAGTCCGCCCCCATCACTCAAACCGTTCCTCAAAGGAGGTAGCTCAGTAGCCAGCTCTGTATTGACGTGTTAGGTCTCAGCGGGAATTAACGCGGCCAAGAGGTAAGTGAACATCCATTCAGCTTCATAATGCAGCCTCAGCTAACAATGGCTTGATGACAGCCAGTCACCAAGCCATTGTTATAAACCTCCATGTGGAGGTTTTTTATTATGCAAAGACGCACCGCAGTTTTTGTTGAAAATACGGGTATTGACATATAAAAGAAATAGTATATAATCAATAGCCGTCTCAAAAAATAATACGAGAGGTGTCTATGGATAAATTATCAGGCTCAAAAGAACATAATCGGGCACTTAATATTGACGGATTAGTAAATGCGCGCGACCTAGGAGGATTGCGTAGAAAGAACGGCACAGTAACGCCGCACGGGGTATTTTATAGATCAGAAAATATTGATCTAGTTCGGCCGTTCGGATGGAGTCAACTGAAAGATAGTGGCGTCAAAACAGTTATAGATTTGCGACAGCCAGAAGAGCGTGATAGGGACGCGCAGGAAAGACCGGATTGGCTACATATCGTCAACTTCGATTTGGATGGAGTAGAAAACGAGACGTTTTGGGGGCCATATTTGGCGGAAGGACTAGAAAGCACATCGATGTATTATCTAGACCACCTACAACGAATGCCAGAACGCGCGGCAGCCGTGCTCGACGAGATAGCGCAGGCGCCCGACAGTGGTGTACTGTTCCACTGTAAAAGTGGTCGAGACAGGACAGGCTTGATCGCATTACTACTATTGGCGGCTATTGATACGGAACCAGAAGCTATTGTCGACGACTACCTAGAGACCGTTCGACTGGGTGATGTAAGAGGGAAGAGATTAGGTCGAGTAAACCCAGAGCCTGGGTTAGAAAAATTATTACAAAAACATGGAACGACCACCGAAAATGCTTTTAGAGATGCTCTCGCCGGATTAGCATTTTCTGAATTTCTAAAAAATTCCAAACTTTCGAACACATCTATCAAATCACTGAAGACCTGGCGGGGTTCAGCAAGTTAATACATCATAGAGACTAGACCATCAATCACCATCCAGCATTCAGTGGGACAAATCGTATCATATAATATTCAGCATGTATCTAGTAGAATGCACTTATGAAATATTTACAAAAAGCGAAAACACCTTTAGGCAAACTATTCCTCGTTTTAACAACGACATTATTGACTGCATATGTGGTGACTGTTGGCGCGTTTGTTATCTATTTCTTTGTCAACTACGGTGTCGACTATTCATGCACATCCGTTGATCAGGCGCGAGATATATGTACACGCAACTCGCTAGTTACTAACGCGATTCTAGGGTCTATGATATTCGCTGGCATCTGTTTACCTGCCATTATTGTCTGGATCGCACTAGCGGTCGTTATGACGCGACGAAAGATCTTGGCAAAAAAGCTTTGCCAGTAATCTATTCGCGACTGGCTTTGATATAGTTCTGGTATGATTTGTCGTTATATTCCGACAAGGAATAGATGTCGGCGCCGTCGCTATTGTAGAGGGCGAATTCCGCGACACCCGCCTGCATCGTGAAACGACTACAGGTCGTACAATACGGTTCGCCGGCATCCGTGAAATTGCCATTGTCGTCGATGCGCATAAAATACAGAGCTGACCCTGCCAACTTATCCGCATTCGTTTTGCACGCATCGATCACCGCATTATTACTTCAAATTCGGGACCTACTATTCGTTGCATAGTTATAGTGTAGCAAATCTACACATTACGAGCGTCTATCATCGAGCTGTGGGTGATTGTCGAGTAGTAGCATATGGAGCAAATCCCTCGCAACGGGTCCATGCCCCGGCAGTGCATCTGCAGGCAGATGATAGACACCGAGCAATGCGCTATCACGAATTGCAACACGGCTCATGCGAAAAAGGACCCTTCTACGATCCATTTCAATTTTGTCCGGTACGACGCGGCCGTCATGATCTCTTGCTGCTATCAAATTTTGGTAGAGTTTGGGGTCTAAATGGTGAATATATTGCAACCATGAACTCTTTGGTACGCGCGGCGATATGTCACTATCATGAGCAAGGTCATTCAGATCATAGACAATATGGTAGTCGACATCGAGCTTTGATAGTAGCGAACGCATAGGCGCAATCGGTGGTATCGGCGCACAGTCGGGCAAATCACCATACAGATAATCTTTTCCGCTAGGCTGCCCCAAACCCAGAGCGGCAAACAAGTCCTGTTGTACGACAGTGTCACGTTCATCTGCAGGCAACGCTAGCGCCCTAAAATCAAAATCGACAGGCAGTGTGCCGTCAGCAATCAAACGCTCCATGACGGCGTCAATCACAGCGTCCGTATTGTACGCACTAGTTACTTTTATATATTCACTCACAACTAGTATTCATAGTTATACGCAAAATGATTTGGTGCAAGCATGAGCGGCGAACGATCTGGTTCTAGGCGACTTTAATACCAGCTTCGGCCGCAAAATAGGGGGCCAGCTGCATTAATTGATCGTAACTGATTATTGCGCCCTTTAGGCTGCCGGCACCTTTGATCAATTCAATATGAGACGCCGATAGGTCAACCGATTTCATGCGGGCAGATGCGAACGTAATATTATTAATCTGACAGTTCACAAATGTGACGTTTTTCAACTGGGCGTTGTAAAAATCGACATCATCCATCATGCAGTCTTCAAACCTCACGTTCTCTAGCTTTGAAAAGCGAAAATTGACCATGTCCAATTTTGAATCTTTGAATACGACATTCCGGAGCGTACTATTTGACACTTGTAGTCCACTACACCGTGCACCGTGCACAGCTACAACACGCCAGCTGGAATTCGGCAATTTTGTAGCTGCGAAATTGACGGCAGTAAACTGACAGTTAAATATGTCGAATCGCTCGCAGATCATCGAAGACAAGTCAGATTTTACCACAAGTGAATCTCTCAACGTCACCGACTTTGATGTAAATCCAGTTAGCGTTTGATGTTCTAACGACACATCACCAATCGAGTCATCCGCGGCAAAAAGTGTCAGCGCATCATCAACCACTTCTAGTTGCGCAGGGAGAGTAGGTGAGAGCAATTTCATGCATTGCCTGCGGATATATTCATAGTTTTACTGTACCAACAATTGCCATCATTTTATAGAATTGATTTTATCGTCACACTCGTAACACCAAATCACGACTTTAGGCTTGTTCTTTATCCCTGACTACGGCTATAATAGCCATAAGTATATACAAGAACAGGGGAAAAGGGCATCAAACCACTGGAACTGACAAAATTTTGGCATCGTCGCATCTGTGAAGCGACTGTTTTAGTTGCGGCAATTGTCATTTTACTATTCGGCTGGTCCTATGTTTCAGATATTAGTAACCTGCAAGCAGATTTTGTGGTCAGCATGCTGGCGGCGACACTTGCCACTGTAACAATCGCGATTGCAGCGTTCTCGTATTTTATCGCAAAGGATTCGTTGCGATCAGCGTCCGCTTATGCCGCATACGTCATGCTTGTCGCAACGGTCAGCGTGCTCCTACTCGAAACAGGCGGCGTTACTTCACCGTTTATTGCGTTATGGATGTTCACATTAGTCTTCGCTGGTATTTTCGGCACGAGTACACTGGTTGGATTAGTTGCTATCGTAAATATTTACTTGCTCGTACTATTGTTTAACGGCGAACTGTCCAAAGAAATTACATTAGGACTGATCATGGGCGGCGAACTACCAATTTTGATCAGTTATATCCTGTGGCACAGTAAATCGCGCAACGAAAAGAGTAAAGACCGCGCCTATTACGATCTGGCTAACGAATTGAATCAAGTTTCGAACAAATCTGAGGTCGTTATTAACGCCATCGGTGACGGAGTTATCGCAATCGACAACCAAGGAATTATCGAGCTCATTAATCCAGCAGCACAACGCATCATCGGATGGGGCAGACAAGACGCCATTGGACTCGACTACAAATCGGTTCTTCATCTGCTAGCAAAAGATGGGCACGATTTGACCCATGCAAATGACCCTATATTTGAAGTTTTGACCACTAATCAGCAAAAACGATCGAATAATATATCTCTGCAAACCAATTCTGGTAAAAAAATCAGTGTATCAATCGTAGCATCGCCAATCGGTCATTTAGGATCTGGTGCAATTATCGTATTCCACGACATCACCAAAGAGCTTGCCGAAGAAGAAGCCCAAGCTGAATTCATCAGTACTGCCAGTCACGAAATGCGCACTCCTGTTGCCGCAATCGAAGGCTACCTCGGTTTGACCCTGAATCCAGCAACAGCAACGATTGACGAAAAAGCGCGTGATTTTATCACTAAAGCCCATGAATCCGCACAGCACTTGGGTCGACTATTTTCCGACCTACTGGATGTCACGAAAGCAGATGATGGCCGCTTGTCTAACAATCCAAAAGTCATTGATGTGGTTAGTTTTGTGCAGGATATCATCGATGGCCTAAAGCCAAAAGCTGACGCAAAAGGATTGAGTATCTTTTTCAAACCCAGCAGTGATGCATCGAACATAAAGAGCTTAAGTCCAGTGTTTTATATCAATTTGGATGGCGACCACCTACGCGAGGTATTCGCTAACTTGGTAGAAAACGCGATCAAATACACTCCCGCAGGGCAGGTAGTCGTCGATGTGTATGGTGACAACGATCACGTCGTCGTCAGCGTCGCCGACAGCGGAATCGGTATCCCATCCGAAGATATACCGCATTTGTTTCAAAAATTCTATCGTGTCGATAACAGCGACACACGAGAAATCGGTGGAACTGGACTAGGTCTGTACCTGTGTCGCAAATTGGTTGAAGCAATGGAAGGCCGCATTTGGGTGGAAAGTGAATACAAAAAGGGAAGTACGTTCTCTGTCGAATTGCCGCGAATTACTAACCAAGAAGCAACCCGCCTGATCGAGTCGTCTACCGAAGAAAAAATTACAGTGGATACTAAACGCTATATCAATACTACGGAAATGACATCGACAGCCGAAGAACAGCAGGCGGCACTTGCGACGCCTATAGTTGTCAACCAAAATCGAATCACAACACCACCGCCAGCGCCACTGACGAACAATGCTACGCTGGCCGACCCATTGTTTTCCGCCGACCCCACACCGGCACCAACCGCTCCACAACCTGCGACACCGCCGAGCCAACCAGCTACTGCAGTGAGCCAACCGACCCCGACTGTCGTTACACCTCAACAGCCTCAGACGCTCTCTCAGATAGAGGCGGCCGTCGCCCAACAGCAACCACACGTCATCACGATGGCCGATATACCACCACTTCCATTGCCGCCAACGCCAACGCCAACGCCAACGCCAACGCCAACGCCAACGCCAACGCCAACGCCAACGCCAACGCCAACGCCAACGCCTGAACAGTTTGCAGCGCAGCCACCGATTCAGTCAACAACTTCGGCCATACCTCAGCCCACCGCCCCACCTGCATATGTCGGTCCGATCATTCCAGGTGCTTCAAATTCGCAACCACGATCAATTACTATTCCAGATCGAAATCAACAATAACCATAACAGCTATGGCAATTTTAAAATGACTTTAGTAAAATAAGGGTAATATGACAAAAATACTACTAGTAGAAGACGATAAAAGCCTAAGGGAAATCTATGGCGTGCGCCTATTGGCCGAAGGATATGACATCGTATCAGCAGGCGATGGCGAAGACGCTCTTGCAATGGCAATCAAAGAACGTCCAACATTGATCGTCAGTGACGTGATGATGCCAAAAATTAGCGGCTTTGACATGCTCGACATTTTGCGTAGCACCACAGAAACACGTGATATTAAAGTAATTATGATGACTGCACTCAGCAGCGAAGATCAACGTGCGCGCGGTGAACAACTCGGCGCAGATCGCTATCTAGTCAAATCACAAGTTGGTATCGAGGATGTTGTTCGAACTGTCCATGAGGTACTTGGTGACCAAGGATCCGTACCGGCACCGCAGGCACAGCCTGTTTCAACCGCACCAGAACCACAGCAGCAACAAGCCGCTCCGGTGCCCGCGCCACAACAGCAGCCTGAAGCACCACAGCCTCAGGCTATGCCAGCACCTTCTAGCTTGCCACAACCAACAGCGCCGTTTTCGTCACCTCGTCCATCAACGCTTGGCGAACGAATTATCAATCCAATCCAGGCAGCAGAGCGCACTGTTAGTGCATCGATTAGCGACCAGATCGCACAAGAATTACAAACGGCGGTTGACGCAGTGCCTGCACCACAGCCTGCCGCAATACCACAGGCTCCTGC
>SEAL01000085.1 GCA_004145215.1 Chloroflexota bacterium
TAACAACAGACTTAGGTGCAGGAGAATTCATGCCGGAACCAGTAGATGTTGAAGAAATTGTCGAGACTATAACCGGTCGAGACTTGGGCGGCGGCCGTTCTGAACTTCCAGTTATTGACATAGTAACTAACGGTCAGGGTATACAAACTGGTGGTCGAGACCATGCTCCAGGTGTAACGGGTAACATCCTAGATACCGGTGGTAATGCTGGAGCAGGAACAGGTATCGAAGTTGAATCAGGCGCAGGAACTGGTGAAACACAAACCGGAACAGTAACGAGTCGATAAGTAAGTAACTAAGGAGAATGAAATGCGTAAATTAATTAGTCAGATCAAACAACGTATCAATCAAAAATCTGCCGCACTGCTCGTCGCAGTTGCAGCAGCGGTAATCATCCCGTCGCTCGCGATGGCATGGGGTCCGGAACGTGCAACGTTCACTCAGGAAAAGCCTGCAGATTATGTAACATTTAACTCGATCACCAACAACCCAAAATGGGGTGACGAACGAAACTTTATGCGAGTTCGCGATGTGGCGAGTGGTGAAACATTCCGCGACACGGCAAACCTCGAAGCCGGTAAAAAGTACGAAGTGATTGTTTTGTATCACAACAACGCAAAAACTAGCTTGAACGCAAGCGGTAAGGGTGTTGCTCAGAACGCATTTGCAAAGTCAGAAATTCCAGCATTGGTACGTAGTGGCAATACTGATACAAAGGCGATGTCATATGTCGGTGCATCAAATGCAAATCCAACTTCTGTCTATGACCATATCAGTTTTTCAAACAAAACAACATCAGATATCGCACTTCGCTATATTGACGGTACTGCAAAGATAACGAGCAACGGTGCTGTAAATGGGCAAGCGATCTCTAAAGATATGTTTAGCGCAAACGGTACAAAGATCGGATACGATGCACTAAATGGTACACTACCTGGATGTGATCAGTATTCTGGCTACATTACTTATCAGCTAGTCGCAGATGCTCCAAGCTTCAGCTTCGCGAAAGATGTTCGTATCGCTGGTTCAAAAGACTGGAAAGATAGTGTCACTGCGCCAAAGGGTGCAAAGGTAGAATACCGACTAAGTTATGCGAACACCGGTACAACTGAACAAAAAGATGTTGTTATGAAAGATGTACTTCCAAAAGGATTGAACTATGTAAAGGGTCAGACTGATGTCATTAACCCTAGTAGTCCTAACGGCAAGCGAGTTGGTGATGGTATCAACGGCGACGGAATCAATGTCGGATCATACGCAGCCAAATCAAACGCATTCCTCTACCTGTTCGCTACTGTTGATGCTGAACCTTGTACAGTACTTACTAATACAGCTTCAGTTGAAACGACAAATGGTAATCGTCAAGATACAGCCAAGGTGACTGTCGAAGGTGAATGTAAAACTCCTGTAACCCCAACAACTCCAGTCACACCAACAGAGCTACCAACTACTGGTCCAGCCGAAGTTGTTGCAGGATTGATCGGTGTTGCGGCTATCACAATCGGTGTTGTCTATTACATCAAGAGCCGACGCGAACTACAAGATACATTGCACGCTGCACAAAACCAGCCTACAATTACAAAAAGTTCACACAAGTAATCGTCACTGAACAATAAAAATACTCCCCGATATGATCGGCGAGTGGTCGAAGTTCTGACAGTGCGTCTTGCTTGATGCTATCAAGGCCGCTGACTGAATGGAGTGATGATGCGTGGACGACGGGCGTCGGCGTCGCTAGTGGTGTTTCGCTGGGTACTGAAATAGGTTCAGGCAATGTCGATGGCTCGAATACCGGTGCAGCATCCGACGGAGTGTCTGATGGTGGGGTTGGTACTGGAACCGGTGTGCCAAATGGTGATGCAATCGCACCACCGATTGATGATGGTGTTTCTTCAAAACTGAGCCCTGTGTCAACTTTGTCGACGGTGCTTTCTAGCTGATCATTTACTCCAGCAAGAGCTTTTGCTAGCTCTTGATCGTCGCCGCTGTCATTTTGTGTCGCTTGAATATCCATACCCACCTCTAAAATACTACTTATGCTTCTTTACTAAAAAGTGTATCATAGTACTAGACACTAATACAACATATCTAAATACAAGGGAGATGGTGGGATGCTCGACGATGCAAATGTGCTAGCACAGCGTGATCCGCACGGGGCGCTGGTAGTTGCGGCCGAACAGTGGCAACAAAC
>SEAL01000024.1 GCA_004145215.1 Chloroflexota bacterium
GCGGGCTGCAGCAGCAAATGCCTTGCGCTGCTTTTCTAGCTCTTTCACAGTCGGAGTAGGTTTTGGCACATCTGGATTCGTCACTTCATACATTTTCACTCGTTTCTTTCCCATACCTCAGTTATAATACAAACAGCAATGAAAATCATCTTGGCGCAAGGAAATCCCGGCAGGGAATATGAAGTAACCCGGCATAACGTTGGGTTTTTGACGATTGACTACTTGGCCGACCAATCTAGCGTAGTTTTTCAGAACAAGTCAAAATTCCATGCCGATATCGCAGAGCTGTCAGCGCACGGCGAAAAGGTGCTATTAGTAAAGCCGACGACATTCTATAACGAAACCGGTATTGCTGCGCGCACACTTGCGGATTTTTATAAAGTCGAGTCAACCGACATTCTGGTCATTCACGACGAATTAGCCCTGCCATTCGGTACCATTCGCACCCGTGAAAAGGGGAGTGATGCTGGGAACAACGGGATAAAATCCCTCAATAACCATCTAGGACAATCGTATGCTCGCATCCGAATTGGCGTATGGAACGAACTATCTGGACGCATGAATGCGGCTGACTTCGTACTATCGAGATTTTCCGCAGATGAGGCGGCGACACTCAAAAAAGATATCTTCCCAAAGGTTAGTGATATTGTCGATGATTTCATTACAGGTAATCATCAGCCAACAAGTCACACTATTCAAAATACTATTTGACTTTTTTATATATGTGTGTTATTATGCGCACATGGAAACCGAAATCTCCGAGAAGGAGAGTAGTTCCAAGCCCAAGATGCCGCGCGTAGCCGTCATCGCCATCGCCGTCGCCGTCGTCCTGATCATCGCCGCCGGCGTTGCAATCTGGATGTACACAAACAGGGGTGACATAGTCATTCCCGCCGAAGAGAGCGTCTCAGTAGAGTCGCTCCTGCAAGAGTCGCGTGATCGCGGCTTCGTTCCCGTAGGGGACTTGCCCCAGGATTCCGAGACCGACGTTGTGTCGTCTCTGGAATTCGACGCAAAGGCGGAGGGAAGCTCCTGCTTCTTCACGATGAAGTGGAACTCCGACGACCGCTGGTCGCTCGTCAAGCAGGCTTCGAGTGCGAACCAGGGGAATGACTTCAAACTGTCGAACCCCGACCTGATAACCCTCAAGAGGGTCGACGACTTCGCCAGCTGCTTCGCGCAGACCGACAAGGTCACCGAATCAACGCCGACTCCGTAGTCGACGTCCCGCCCCGAGGCGGACCCCACCGATCCAGGCACCCGCCTGTCGAGACGTGAGGTCCGCCTCTTCAACTTTTTTGAGATAAATAATCGCAACGCCAGCACTCGGACTCAGCGGACCACCATAGCCGTCTGACATCAAGTCGTAGCGCGGATCTGCCGTTCGGGCAATCCCCTCTAGCCACATCGTTGCAGGTGTCCGGGACTGAATGTCGGTGATCAACTGCTCGCCGACTTCATCAGCCCGACGTGCAGCTTGCCATGCCATGACAGCGCCTACCTCCACTAGCATGGCCGCAGACGCTACGTTCCAATCAATCTCGTCGTACACACCGATAGCGTGACGTATACGAGCTTGTTTGGACTTTTGGCGATATTCCGGCGATACAGCGGGCGTTTTGGCAATTTCGCATGCCAGATCAAGTGACTCGTCCGCCACGCGAAGATTGCGGTTCGAATCGTAGACCCCGCCAGCTTGCGCCAGCAGCCGATCTATTTCTTCGTGCGCGTCTCGCGCAGATAAGCCGCTCAAACGTTGCTTGAGCGACCTTTCATCTACCTCTGCTGGAACCGTCAAACTTTCGACAAGTACAGCATCGAGCGGCACATCGCTGATCAAGATAGCATACGGTGCCTCATCTCTCTTTTCGCCGAGAGTGAATTCAGTACCGACACGATCAAACCATTGTCCAGCAACTACACCTTTTCCTCGTCGCAAATCTAGCTGTGCGCATACACTACGCAACTGTTCTGCGGTTATTTCTGGTCGAAGTAGCACAGGTGTCGTTGTGTAGCCGTGACCGTTGTGACTGTGGCCGTGACCGTGACCGTGACTAGCGTGGTCGCAATCGTTGTGGTCGTGATGACCACTATGTGCGTCAATCTGCTCGTCGTTCAGCAACGAATTGATCGACAGACCACTCAAATGAGCGGGATGTAGATCAATTACTGGTACGCCGTACGGGGCAAGTTGGTGCAACATATGGTCGCGGTCATCCTCACTCAGACCGTCTGGGCGGGTGATTGCAATTCTAGTGGCAACTTCTAGCTGCGTCGACACAATACCCGCACGAAGATCATGCGGAAATGTCACCGGATTGATGAGCGTCAAGCAGCGCCAGCCGACATTGTGTCGAGAAAGCGCTGCACGAATCTCGTGGCCGTCTGCGACGCCGGTCGGCTCTACTAACAGTACTCCGTCTTTATCTGCGAGCCGGGCAACGATGTCGTCAAACTCGGCTAGATTAGCGCACCCAAGACACCCTGCCGTCAGTCCTTCGACGTCGAGCACACTACCGGTGGCATTGTTAATCCGATCGATATCGACGGCGAATCTTCCGACTTCGTTGATAACTAGATGAACATCAGATACCTTATCCATCTGCGCCAGTAGTCGAATCAGAGTCGTGGTTTTGCCCGACCCCAGTGGGCCAAGTACAACGAGCGCCTTCATGCGTTCATCTCCTCAAATTGAAAGGTACAAAGGCAAAGCTGTCACTTCACCGCAAAATACCACTAGCTATGATACTTTGCGCTAAAGTTACGCGCCCATTTGTGGGTATTGTCCGAATGGCGCTATTGTCATTTGTCGCACATTACAACGCGCTTCAAGCGCATACAACGCCGCCTCGCCAACTTGCTCGGCTGAAAACACTGGCTTTGTATCCATCTGGTATTCGTACCCTAAACCTTTAGAGCTCTCGATTGAATGGGCTAGGGTGGCATCGTTATCGTAGTATCCGCCATCCAAGCTACCAACGAGCAGTTCCGTTATGTGAATATCATCTTTTGCCAACTCGAGAGCCAACGTTCTAGATAGCGCATGTCCTGCAGCCTTCTGTATGTTATCGAGTCCAAACCCAACTCGCGGTCGAACTGCTGCAATTGCAGAAATCAAAATCGCTTTGGTTTTTTGCTGACGTTCAAAAATACAAAACCGCTGACACGACTGCATCATATGATAAAGCGTCACAATATTGGCATTAATTAGAGAATGAACTTCACTAGCCGGAGTATCCCAGACATCTACTCCAAGGCTTGCATCAGGCAGACCGCCAGCGGCTTCTGACGCAGACCCATAGTGTACCAGGGCAACATCCAATCCCGATTGTTGCTGCGCGGTGGCTATAATCGACACCAGCTCGTCGGCTTGCCGCGCGTCAGTTAGGTCTTGACGAAAACAACGATCTTCCGGCACAATATCCAGCCCCGCTAATACTTCGGCTGTCAAATCACTCGTCACCTGAACGTAAACGGCATAACCATTTTTTGCTAATACAAAAGCGACACCCGCAGCGCTGTTCATTTTATATATAGTATCTTTGTAATGAAGATAGGTGACATCCTGACGATCATCAAAACGGCGCTTCGCGGCAACTATCTTTGCACCAGTAATCAACACTATTTGCTTTGAAGTATCCATGACTTATGTATTTTTTGCCGTAAACGAGAAATCAGTATCGATGTGGCCCGTCGTGTTGCCGTATTTGTCCACTGTGAACTTTTGCTGCGCAAAAATAGTATGCAGATCATGTAGCTTTGAAAGATGATCGTCCGCGGGTAGTGTCATTCGCCTTGCGACCGCATCAATTAAACTCATAGTGCTCGCAACTTCAGATGTCTCTGATAGCCTGCCGCCGTCACGCCGCTGCCTACGAAATGTAGTGTCATACGACACTACTGCGACAGGATCACTGCCTGCCTGAGACCGAATGTACGCAACGTCATCATCATCTTCGACCTTGTTAGCTATTATTTTAACCCTGTCCTGAACATTAGAAGATGTCGCCAAGTCAATAAACTGTTTGTATACGCTAGTCGATTCGACAGTTGGCTCAACCACTATGAAAATCGCATCAAACATTGCATGAAGCGGGCCAGAAAATGCATCCGTCCCCGCGACCATGTCGACCACCACCCATTCATCATCAGCAGACGCGGGCGTATGTGATAGAACATTCTCAAATACCGACAAGCTCGTGTGGTAGCAGCTCATCCCAACTTCATCTTTTTGATAAGTACCGACGTGAAGGAAATATGCGTTGTCGCCAAATTTTGTAGCGTACCGATCCAGCAAGTGATCACTAGCGGTTAATTCCACGATCATAGAGCCTCGACCTGGAGGGGTTGTTTTGATCATATGTTTTGGGGATACAATGCGTGGATTATCACCAATCAAATGAGTCCGAATTTGTGTTTTATTCTCATTTGCAGATAACGCTTTTGCTGCATCAAAACGAGCGCCAACTAACTGTGCAAAATGTTGGTTTATATCGGCATCAACAGCCATAATTTTTTGTGCAGAATTTACTAAATGCGTCACGAAAAAACTACTGATAGTACTTTTACCGCTGCCACCTTTTCCTACAAATGCTATCTTCATATCATAAGCGTAGCCGTGAATATTATATTTTGCAAAAATGTTGCAATTAAATTATTAGTTGCAACATAGTCGCAAAAAATATATAATTGCAACAATGAGTGATATCGATAAATTCAGTTCTATTTTAAAGCAAGGTAATGTCAGCGTCACCAAACCGCGTATCGCAATATTTCAAACATTGCAGTCGCTGACAGAACCTGTCAAAAGTGGAGAAATTGCAAGGTTGACACCGTCAGTCGATAGGGCAAGTGTCTACCGCGCATTGGAACTTTTTGCAACGCTTGGTATTACAAACACCGTCGTGCGTGGCTGGACGCCGTTAACAGAGCTATCAGAGCCGTTTCGAGCCCACCACCACCACATCACTTGTGTTAACTGTGGTAAATCTGAAAGCATCGAAGATCCAACGCTCGAAGATGTACTATTCCTAATCGCACATCGCCGAGGCTATCAACTGAAAGAGCATAATGCCGAATTAACAGGCCTATGCGCTGACTGCCAAAAACTCTCGCAGATTTGAGTAAATCTGCAAAAAATACTATAATAGGTATATCTGTGAGAAATACTCCAGATTGTCCGATTCGAAAGTGGGCAAAATGGCATGTCAACCACGCCACTCAATGTCGCGAGGCGACAGGTCGAACAGTACGAGCCGCTCGTAAGAAAAATCGAAGTACCGCTTGCGATACAAAACCGAGACGCTCACCCTCAACAGGACCAGCTTGAAAAAATTGAACAGGTCTTGAAGAGGAAGCGCGACAGCCATAAAGTGGTTTCGCAAGTACTGTCCAACGACAGAGAACAGCTTTGCCTATGGATCATCCCCGGCAAAAAGCTAGTCGTTTCACGCAACGATCGTTTCCACGCGCTTCGACCGGGACTATTGTCTGGCGCGGAACTGGACATGGTTCTAGCCTGCGTAAAGAAGCTCTAGCCAGTCACTCACTTTTCGGAAGGATATCGCCGCTATGTCTGTCACAGATGTAGCGGTTTCTTCTATGTTTTTGTTTTTGCGTCCAGCCGCCGCTTTTCGATCACACTTGATGCAATCGCGGTGCCAATGAATATCAATCCGATCGATCCCGTGAACCATTCCGGCAGTTCAACGTGATACAGCTTTACCAACATAATAATACCCAGGGTTGTAATCGCCCAGTGTGCACCGTGTTCCAGGTAGCGATATTTCGCCAGCGTACCAGAGCGCATCAAATAGACTGTCAGGGATCGCACCCAGAACGCGCCAACGCCTAGACCGGCGACAATCAGTACGACGCTAGTTGTTATTGCGAATGCACCAATCACGCCGTCAAAACTGAAACTGGCGTCCAAAACTTCCAGATACAGGAACGAGGCAAAAGCCGCCAATCCAACCTGCTGTTTGATTTTTGCACCTTTTTTTGGCTCGTCCTGCTCGAACAAATTACCGAACATTTCTAATCCAACATGCAGAATAATTCCTAATACACTGGCGCCAATAACCGCCGATTGCAGCTGCGGTTCGACGGTAAAATACAGGATAGATGCGATGATCAGCATAATAAATACTTTGATGTTTTCGATTCCACCGGCCGGCGCGATGCGTCGCTCTAATGGACGAATCCAGTGTGTTTCTTTCTCGGCGTCAAGGAAATAACTAATACCGATCATCAGCAAGAATGTGCCGCCAAATGCTTCGATCAACGGTCCGGCTTCTTTCAATTTTTCACCGTACGCGACGCTGTCGTTAAACGCCAGATTCAGCACCTCGCCAAACCCTAGCCCTGTCGGCACCATCACAATGACAATCGGCAATATGAATCGAACGACAAACACCGCAATGAATATCCCCACCGTCAAAAACAACATCTGCCAAAACGGCGACATGCGCACTAGTACTCGGCTGTTAATGACTGCGTTATCAAAACTGAATGTCACCTCTAGCACCGCCAGCACAACGAATAGCCACAATGCAGCCCAACCGCCATACATCGCCACAGCAACGCCCGTCGCGATCGTCAAAAGGATTGATATAAAGAAAATCCGCATCGGGTGCGAACGCTGGGTGAATTTTGTAAAAAGAGATGGCATATGGATGTATTGTAGCAACTCATCAGACAGTTCGCCATATTACTTTTTTTGACGAGTTATTAGTTAGATGTTATTGTAAAGTATGCGCAACTGCGCGTACCGATAGAAGCATTCGCACCTTGGAGGCATGGAATTGCAAGAGATCGACAACACGCCCAATTACGACCTAAAGACAGTCGAAATCGACAAGGGACTGCTACCGCAACAAGTTCAGGTCATCGAACCAGAAGAAGAGGCGCCAGAAGCCTCAACCCTTGCGACGATTGACGCCCCCATTTCTCGCCTGAAGGGCAGGAAGTTCCGAGAGAAGCTGAAGTTCGACCTGCACTATTACGGATTACGACATAGCAACGACGAAGTACTGAGCAAGGTACGCTACTGTGAAAATGACGGGTACGTCAGCATCATTACATCACTCAGATCAGATACCGGCTTCGTTGTCAGACGACTGCCGGTCCTCTATCTACTCCATACAACAGCAAAGGAGCTATACGTTGTCGTGCATATGCCCAACGGCACTTTTCGACTGGGTCGCAAACTGAGCACCGATGATGAACCCGTTTCCGTACTGACTGCGTCCGAACTTCGAAGCCTAACGAAGCTCCGCATCAGGAATCAGGACCAGCCAAGCATTCGTGACCGTATCGACGCCGAGCTGAACAGCTACCGCAACACCAGGTCATAGTCGATTATCGGTCGCACCGCAGACGCAAACCAAAAGCCCGCCATCCACGTGATGGCGGGCTATCGACTTTCTATTCGCTGTAGAAATTATCCTCGCGTCACCTACGTTTACTCGTCGAATAAAAATAGGTGAGGGGAGGTGTCGGAGTAATGAGTCCGACACCTCCTAATGGACAGATTAGTATCTAGAGCTAGACCGCGCAGCTTCTGCCGCACCGAGCAACTTCGCGCAGTAAAACGACAGTGCGGCGATAGCTCCCTGAAGTACAACCCCACCGAGAATTATCGCAACTTCAACAGAAGAGAATCCTGTAAAGAACGCGAGGATCATTACAGCCACCGACACCCGTGCGAGGTTGCGAACATTCTCGACCGGAGCACGGAATGCCACGACGATCATCGCTATGAACGAGATTAGCCCCAGTAGCAGTACAGCAAGCATGACGACGAGAACAGCCCCACCGATGAAGGCCAACTCTTCCGAGTTAGCAGCCTGGAACTGACTGTCAATCGTCTGTGTTGTCTGAAATCCTTGCGCAAGCAGTACCAGTGCAAAAAACGAGCACAAAGCATAGCCGCAACTGATGATGTACAAGACCACTTTCATTGTCACTCCTGATAGTCGGCAAATGAATCATAGATCCGAAAAGTCCACGTCGATTGACGCAAATATATTATAACACATTATAAATAAAATACAACTAAAAAAGCGCCAGGTAAGGGTGGGCATCACCTGGCGCCGTTTTACCCTTCAACCCACCCAGGGGGCAAGCGTAGTTGTCTCGATAAAACGCAGAAACTCGCTGGTTAAAGGGATTAGTATACATACAATGCTTGTCAAACTTCGGTAAAACCTGAGTTAATTCTGAAAAGTGGAGGGTAGTTACTTTAAAGAAACATTGTATGTAACCTAACATAAGTTAAAATAGGGGGTATAAGGTGCATTTGATTGTCCTCGCAGAGCAATCAATCATGTCCTATACTAGCACGGATTTGACATTACGTCAATACCTTTTAACACTTTTTGTATGAAAATCAATAATATACGACCCCAAGAACAAAAATACCTACAGATCATAAGCACTATTGCTAATGCACCGGAAAAATTATATTACGTTGGGACAATTCCGCAACAGAGAACACCGACAGTCGCAATCGTCGGAACCCGAAAGCCCAGCCGATACGGAAACGAAGTGACGCATCAGTTATCATACGACCTCGCCAAGAGGGGAGTTGTGATTGTTAGCGGGCTAGCACTTGGCGTTGATGGCATTGCGCATCGCGCCGCGCTGGAAGCCGGCGGCGTCACCATTGCTGTGCAGGCAAATGGCCTCTCGCAGATCAGCCCGTCCCACTCAGCGCTGGCTGTAATAAATTATTGAAACAAGGAGCGACACCCGTGACCTGCGCCGAAGATATTCTGGAAGTCATCGCACCAGACCTATTGCAGCCCCAAACGTCACTGGCGCTAGGCGATACGCCATTAGAGTCAGCAATCATTACATTATTACAGCAGGGAATTCGTGACGGGGAAATACTGCAACGGCAATCGGGTGCGTCTGCGGCAGAATTCAGCATGGCTCTGACGATGATGGAAATAAACGGAGTCATCAGGGGACTCGGCGGTAATCAATGGACGCTGATGTAGCCTGATTGACTTTTGATACTGTTTGTGCTATTATGCAGACATTCCGTCGAGGACATCTCGGCGACGTCGATTTTTCGACGCCACCGCTTGTCATCCGGACGTATTATTTGGATGATAGGCTCGCACTTAAGGATAAGTTATGTGTGAATCATATTTTCCGCCACAGATTGTCGCACATTCCCGAGAGCGTCAGTTACGACCCTTACACGGATGAAGTCATCAGAGCCGTCCAAGGCTGAAGCCGTCATCCACCCCGCCACCGTTCGCCCTACACAGGTGAACGGTGGCATTTTCGTTTTCAAGCGTTGCATATTCATAGTCTAAGCTCTACAATCCAAGTACTCGTCGTCCGACAAGCGACCATCCAGTCCAATCTGCCGCCGAGTGTCGTTTGACAGTTCGGATATGAATAAAGGGAGTTCGCCATGTTCCAATTGCACCGATTTCGTCAGTGGATTTCCGCTTCACCGCTCCCAGACGGAGCAAGGGAAGTTATCACGCTAATGAAAAAGTTGTCCGCGTCCTCCGCGATGGGCTATTCGAAAATGTCCAAGACTTCATGGAGTTGTTTCGCGACAGCGAGGCCGCACAACTGGAATACTGCGACACCGAAGTCGCCGTCATCATTCCAATCAGTGATCACGAGCCAGTAATGCGCTCTCTGGAAAAACAGTGCGTCAGCGCCTTGGTGTTTACGCCGGGCTTCTTTCACCCAAAAGACTTGGCGAAAATCGGCGAACGGAGCCAATTCCTCGAAGCTTCATAATCCGACGCCGTCGAACAGCCGCCATGCAGTATATATGTGTGGCGGCTTTTCAACTGCTTGACGTACGCGAGATTGTTGCAT